>NZ_JAKRFW010000017.1:0-72932 GCF_022347905.1 Pseudoalteromonas sp. Of11M-6
CGACGCTCGACTTGCCGCCTAGTAATCTAGGCAAAAGTTGAGCAACAATGAACAAAGCGCACTCAGATGAACCCAAAGGGCAGCGCTTGATTAGCATTTTCTCTGTGTTGCCCCACAAGGATGTGGGGTAAGGTGACTTTGCAGGAGCACAAAGTCTTTATCGCCAGACTTACATAGAATGACTATGCTACGCTGGCTCTGCCTTGTATAAATACCAATCAAACTGCTGCAAAAACAAACTTGAAAGATCAACAGGTCCTAATTGCTGCTTCCACTTTTTTCACGGACACTTGGTTGCTACCAGAAGCAATTATCAAGACCGCCTTTTCAGTATTGCTATCTTTAAATATCAGAGACTTGGCGATTTGAGACTCAGTGCAACCAATCGCATTTGCAGCATCTTTCGCGGTACGAGTAGAGTCTGCAAGCTCTGTAACGGTGAAGTTATGCCCATGACTGGCTAGGAACTCTTGAACACGTATTGATGAGGATTTTAACGGCTGTGACATTCAATTGCTCTTCCATGCTATGGTAGTTAAAACCAATCTAACAGCTAGTGAGCGGATTTTAAACATCATGTATGTTTTATACTATTTGTGATATCAGGCTAACCCTATCTCGGGGGTAGCATTGAAAAATATCCGAGTATCCCATTAAGAGAAACTCGGATCATGGCTGTATATAAACACTCAAGATATTAAGTTCAGTAAAGTCTATATTGTTACCACATGCCATTGATACGCAAGGCTAGCGCCAGCCAATGAGCATGCTAATAAAAAGTTCATTACCTCTTTTGAGCTAAGTGAACGAGACTCCCGAGAAAAATGCTTAGCATGTAATCTCATACCTAGTGGTTGCAATTCTTTTTCATGTTTTGGCAATGCTATCAATCCAGCAAGTAGCATGACTAAACAAAGCATATAACTACCTTGCACGATAAAGAATAGAGTAAGTGAAAATGCGGTGACAGAAAAAATCCAAGAAATGAATTTGAACATAGCAGCTCCGTTTGCTATCAGTGTTACCAGTTCGATTTTACAATCATCAAGCTGGCTAGTTTCTAATTTTAATACGGAGTTTAGAGTTATTAGTTTAAAAGCACAAGCAGACTAAAGTATTAGCCCTTATTTTCGAACAATGCCCTCATAAATTCATAGAATGCCTCTGCCTTGCGTGTCTTCAGCGAGTGCTGAGGCCTGACAAACCAAATAGGTGCGTCGTCACTTTCGAGACAACCTGGAATTATAGGCACTAACTCACCTCTTTTTAGGTTATCTCTGATGGCAATGTGAGATTTAACTGCAATACCATGCCCAGCTAGGGCAGCAGAAGTCATATTGTCTGAGTTTGAAATCGTAAAACGAGTTTTTGCGTTAAAGTGTACAATTCTACCGTTTGGTTCTTTTAACTTAAATTCTCGTTGCCAAGGTAAGCATACAAAAAAGTGGTTTTGTAATTCGCTGATATTATCAGGCATGCCATAGCGGTCAATATAGCTCGGCGCTGCACATAATATCCGATGGTTATCGCATAGTTTTCTCGCCAACAACCCAGAATCAGCCAATTGTCCAACGCGTATCGCTACATCTTGAGCACCTTCAACTATGTTTACAAACTGATCGTTGATCAGGAAATCGAGTGCTAATTGCGGATGCGCTTGCTCAAATTTACTTAGATTTGGCATCACAAATTGTGAAAACACCCAAGGCGGCATAGTGACACGAAGTAACCCGCTCACCGCTGAGCCCCTTGCACCTATTTCGTGCTCAGCATCATAAAGCGCCTCTAATATATGCTCCACCCGCTCTCTAAAAGTACTTCCGGCTGGGGACAATGTAAGCGTACGACTATCTCTAAACAGCAAAGTCATGCCTAAATGTTGCTCTAACTTGTTAAGACGATGACTAACTGTCGCAGGCGAGAGTCTCAATTGCTTCGCAGCATTAACCACTCCTTGATGTTTAATAATAGCTAAGAATGTTTCGAGTTCAGCGATTGAATACATGTCGATTTAGTTTTTTCGAATCTTGTTTTCGAATATGCGCGCTTTGTTTAAATTTATCAAATAAATATACTGCTTCTCATCGCAACTAAATTGGAATTATCAATGAAACGCACCTTAATTAGTCTATTCGTTATGTTAGGAGGCCTAATGCCGAATATTAGCCAAGCCAACTCAAAGGTTGAACGCCCGGAAGTTATTTTCTTCGATGTCAATGAAACCTTACTTGATTTAGAGTCAATGAATAAGCCGGTTAGCCAAGTTTTAGGTGGCGATGAGTCCCTATTAGCCCTTTGGTTTTCCACTATGCTACATCACTCGTTAGTGACTACAGTAAGTGGTGATTATCAAGATTTTGGCAAGATAGGCGTTGCCGCGCTACAAATGGTTGCAAAAAACAAAGGCCTAACGATAACTGACGCACAAGCTAAACAAGCAATCGTGCCCGCCCTGCTCTCTTTGCCCCCGCATAAAGACGTCATTCCCGCGCTAAAGCGGCTCAAGCAAGCTGGGTTTAAACTCGTGAGTTTAACCAATTCATCGAATGCGGGGGTTAAAGCGCAGTTTGAAAATGCCGGTCTAATTACCTATTTTGACCAACGCTTGAGTATTGAAGACATCAAAGTGTATAAGCCCGACCTTAGAGCCTACGAATGGGCGTTACAGCAATTAAATATTCGTCCAGACCAAGCGCTAATGGTGGCGGCTCACGGCTGGGATGTTGCCGGCGCAAAAGCCGCGGGCATGCACACAGCATTTATTGCAAGACCACAAAAGCAGCTCTACCCACTGGCAAAGACACCAGATTACGTGCTACCTGACTTAACAAGTTTGGCTGACGAGCTCATCACTTCTGGAAACGAGTAACATTGGAAAGTATCAGCTGGCACCTTGATACCAGCTGATAAAAATGCTCAGCATGCTTTATCTACATAATAAATGTACTAGATTTAAGGAGGTGAATCGAAGGAATAGCCTCCATGAATATAAATAAAAACACCCACATTGTGATCTGGATAATCATAGGTGTTAGCTTAACTATCCACGGCGCATCCCTTTTACTGAGCAGTACGCTTCTTAATAATATAACTTGGCCGCTGATAGAAGCGCATGCAGTGGTTGAAACCTTCGGCTCCGCTGTCGCCCTTTTCATTGCATTGGCGTTGTTATTTTTTGAAAAGTACAACACCGGTACAAGTTTTAATATCGAAATCGCCACGGCGCTGCTGGTAATGGGGATCTTAGATGGATTCCATGCCGCCGTAAATGTTGGCCAAACCTTCGTTTGGCTTCACAGTATCGCGACTTTCTTTGGTGGTCTCACTTTTATCACCCTGCTTGCTCACAGCCGATTTACTTGGTTTAAAAACCGCTATTGGCTGATCAGCGCATGCACAGCCGCTATCATCATCGGCACCATGAGCCTAGCTTACCCTACGGATTTACCACACATGGTTGAGCAAGGTCACTTTACTGGTACGGCGATGGCGCTCGACGTCATTGGCGGTACTATGTTTTTTGTCGCCGCAGTTAAAATTCTCCTTGTATATCGCGACTCTCATAATGTGAGCGATTTGCTCTTTTGCTTACATTGTTTCCTATTTGGCGCAGCCGCTATTATGTTCGAGCAATCCAAGTTGTGGGATACCGCTTGGTGGGGCTGGCATATTTTAAGGTTAATGGCCTATATCGTCGCTTTAGGGTTTTTACTAGTTGAAGGAATGCAAATCTTACAAGAGTTAAAACAACATAAAGAGCAGTTAGAAGAGTTAGTGAGTGAGCGCGCTCGCTCACTAGTCGAGACCAATCAAAAGCTAGAAGAAACCGTTGCCTATCTCAACCGTACTCATACGCAATTACTTGAACGAGAGAAAATGGCATCGCTTGGCGATTTGGTTGCGGGTGTTGCACACGAAATCAACACCCCCATCGGGATTGGCATCACTTCCACCACTTATCTACAGCAGCACTTAGACGACCTCACCATGAAGTACCAAACCAAAGTGCTCTCTACCGGAGTATTGGAGGACTTTATTTCAGATTCAACTGGCGCTTGCAAATTGCTATTAAAAAACCTCCAACGCACCGCGAATTTAATTAATAGCTTTAAGCAAGTCGCTGTCGATCAATCTTGCGAGCAAGTGAGGGCCTTTAATGTCCATGATTATGTTCAAGAGATCATCGCGGCGCTCAATCCAGAGATTAAAAAGCATGACCATAAAATCAAGTTTCATTGCGATCCCGGCCTTATCGCCACGACCTATCCCGGTGTTATTTTTCAGATCATTTCGAATTTAGTCGCAAATTCCATTGCACATGGCTTTAAAGAGTCGGAACAAGGTGAGATCACCATTGAATTCTTTAAACATGATGAACACATTGAGCTTATTTATAAAGACAATGGTAAAGGCATGTCGGAGCTTGAATTAAGTAAGTTATTCGAGCCATTTTATACCACCAAAAGAGGAAGTGGCGGTATGGGACTTGGCGCTTATATTATCTATAACTTGGTGACTCAAGGGTTAGATGGAGATGTACACACCGTCAGCGAGCCCGGCAAAGGACTCGAATATAGGATAGCATTTGCTAATAAACAAGCGACGCCATTAAAAGTCGTTTCTTAACCGGGTGACTGGTTGAGTACTGTCACAATGGTCAGTACTCAATACCTCTATAATAATTAAATTAGAAAAAGCCTAAAGGACTGGTGCTATAGCTCACCAAGAGGTTCTTGGTTTGTTGGTAATGATCCAGCGCTTTTTTGTGAGTTTCTCTGCCAATACCTGATTTTTTATAACCACCAAATGCCGCGTGTGCAGGATACATATGATAACAGTTAGTCCACACGCGACCCGCTTCGATTTGGCGACCAAATTGATATGCGCGATTCATATCTCTAGTCCACACCCCAGCACCTAAACCAAACTCAGAGCTATTCGCCAATTCCAACGCCTCCGCTTCATCTTTAAAAGTACATAAAGAGATCACCGGACCAAATATTTCCTCTTGGAATACCCGCATTTGGTTATGCCCTTTTAACAGCGTCGGCTGAATATAAAAGCCTTTATGATAACCCTCGCCAAGCTCTGCGACTTCGCCACCGATTAACACTTCAGCCCCTTCCTTCTTGCCAATATCAATATAGCTAAGAATTTTATCAAATTGAGCTTGTGAGGCTTGTGCACCAACCATGGTTTCTGTATCAAGCGGATTGCCGCGTTTAATCGCCTTAGTGCGTTCGATGACTTTGGCTATAAAGTCATCGTATATATCTTCTTGCACGAGCAATCGCGATGGACAAGTACATACTTCTCCTTGGTTAAAGTAGGCCAGCACCGCGCCTTCAATACACTTACTTAGGTAATCATCGTCAGCTTGCATCACATCACTAAAGTAGATATTAGGCGACTTACCCCCTAGCTCCACCGTTGAGGGAATGATATTTTCAGCAGCACATTTTAGGATGTGAGAGCCCACAGGAGTCGATCCTGTAAACGCAATTTTTGCGATACGTGTACTCGTAGCAAGCGCTTCACCAGCCTCTTTCCCGAAACCATTTACAACATTAACCACACCATTTGGTAATAAATCAGCGATTAATTCCATCAACAACAAAATAGACGCAGGCGTTTGCTCCGCAGGTTTTAGCACTACGCAGTTTCCAGCTGCGAGAGCGGGTGCCAGTTTCCAAGCGGCCATAAGTAATGGGAAGTTCCATGGGATGATCTGCCCCACAACGCCCAGAGGCTCATGAAAATGATAGGCCACGGTTGACTCGTCAATTTCACCTATGGCTCCTTCTTGAGCACGAATGCAACCTGCAAAATAGCGGAAATGATCAGCAGCAAGCGGAACATCAGCGGCTAGCGTTTCACGTACAGCTTTACCATTATCCCACGTTTCGGCTACCGCTAGGTATTCAAGGTTTGCTTCTATTCGGTCTGCGATTTTGAGTAATATATTGCTTCGTTCAGTGACCGAAGTTTTACCCCACGCCGCCTTTGCAGCATGGGCGGCGTCAAGCGCCAGTTCAATGTCTGCATTATTTGAACGCGGGATCTGACAAAACACTTCGCCATTAACAGGACTAATATTGTCGAAGTACTGGCCGTCAACGGGTGGCGTCCACTCACCACCAATAAAATTTTGATATTGCGACTTAAAGTTGACGACTGCACCTTCAGTATTTGGATTTGCGTATATCATTTTTACCTCTGCAACTTGTGTTATTTATTTGGGCTTCATTCGTCCCAGTTTTGTTTTTACTAATATTTGACATTAGTCAAATTCACCTTTAAAAACTTAACTTAGGGTCTCGGAATGTATACGCACAGTCCAAAAGTAACCGAGAAGGAGTGCATTGTTTGCAGATCTCTAAACATCGCAGTCGTATCGAACGCTTAGTTGAAAACAAAATAAGTTTTGCCGCCAATCAGGTAGAGCTTAGCGTCTATGACACATACGAAAGTACCAATAGAGTCAAACTCGCCTCTAATGAAGTGTTGTTTTGTGCGATGATCACTGGTAAAAAAGTGATGCACGTAGACAGTTGCGACTATCACCAACCCTTTTTACCTCATCAAAGCTTCGTATTGGCACCAGAACAAACCGTATTTATAGACTTTCCCGACGCCAGCTTATCCGCTCCCACCACCTGTTTAGCAATTGAGATCAGTCGAGAGAAAATTAATACCGTGAGCGAGAAGTTAGCGCTTTCGCTTCCTAGTGATTTTAATTATCAAAAGCAGCTGGTGCACACTGAGCATAACTGGCAAACCCAGCACTGTTTGGGGCGATTGCTCCATCTGTTCAGTGAGAATGAGGCTGAGCGGGGGTACTTTATCGATTTGGCAATGGACGAACTAATTGCAAGACTACTACAGCAACAAAGCCGAGATCTGCTGTTAGGCGCAGTAAAACAAACGCCTGATCATAACGGTTTGTATCAAGCGATGCATTATTTGGAGACTCATTTAGACGAACCACTAGATGTAGAGAAGCTTTGTAAACTTAGCTGCATGAGTAGAAGTCGCTTTTTCAATCAATTTAAAAAGTCATTTTCGACGACGCCACAGCAGTGGCTCCAAGCACGGAGACTAACTGAAGCAAAGGCAAAACTAAAAGCAGGAATTCAGATCACCGCAATTAGTTTTGCACTCGGCTTTAAGCATCCAAGTCAATTCAGTCGAGCGTTTAAACAAGCCTTTAATATCACGCCGAAGGACTATCAACTTCAGGCACTAAAAGCCGATAAAAACGACTGGTTACTCCGTTAGTCCAGCCAAAACCCTGTTGCACCACGTATTCTCCGCCACTAGCCTGTTTATCCGGTTCAACCACATTGTACTTCTCAAGCAAACAGCCGGTTTGCTCAAAGCCGGTTTCAACAGCATAAAGCCATGCTTGCATAATCTTATTCGCGAGTTGATTTTGACCATATGCCCTTAAACCTGACACCGCAAACCACTGCAGTGGTGCCCAGCCATTAGGACTGTCCCACTGCTGTGAAGTAGTGACTAAGGTACTAACCAATCCACCTTGCTGCAAAAACTCTGCCTCGAGTTTTTTGCCAATATGCTCTGCCTGCTCAGGTGTAACCAGCTCTGCAAACATAGGCACAACGCCCGCTAGAGATTCAACGGAGGTACGCGCATAATCATTAAGATCCACATCGTAAAACCAGCCTTCTTTATCACACCAACAATATTTCTGTATCAGTGCACTGCGATTTGACGCTAAATTGGCATAGTACTGCGCTTGCGTTAGCTCGTTTAATTTCTCAAAACAACGTGCGATTTGCGACTCAAGCAATACTAGTAGTGCATTTAAATCCACAGGGATAATGTCTGTTGTACGAATGCTCGCTAAATCGTCAGCGTTTGCTAACCAACGGCTACTAAAGTCCCACCCCGACTCACAAGCCGCACGAATGTGCTGATAAAAGGTTTCGCTGTCCGTAACCGCTGCGGCTAATTCTATATCCTCAATAAAAGACTCTGGGCGCGGCGCTGCAAGCGGATCCCAGTAGCGATTCAGTTTGCCCCCACATGGCATGTTGACGACTCGGTACTGCGCTTTTTTATCCGTGCAACTCAAATCCTCTCCGGTCTGCCAAAACTGATGCTCTTTCAGTAATGCCTGAGTAACTCGCGACAGCCACTGCTTATCATGGGATTTTTCCTGCCACAGTAAATCAACCATTAATGCCGTTACAGGTGGCTGGGAGCGACTTTGGTAATAATCTCGATTGCCATTAGGTACATGTCCAATACGATCAATAAGACTCACAAAGTTATCTAACATTCCCGCAACGAGATCGCCTCTGTTCGCATCCAAAAGCCCAAGTGCCGTAAAGTAGCTATCCCAGTAATAAATCTCATTAAAACGTCCACCCGGTACAACATACGGATGGGGTAAAGGTAGCAAGGAGCCCTTAGCAACGGTGCTCGGCTTTCTAGATAAACGCGACCACAGCGCACTGATATACTGCTGCGCACTCGTAAAATCGGGTAAGGCATTTAATTCTTTGTTGGCAACAAAGTCAAAATGCGCATGCACAAATCTAAGTAATGCCTCTCCCGTCGGCTTTTGCATCACATACTGGTTTTCTATCTCTGCGAGCGGAATTTTTGCGATGGCATCTGCAAAAACCTTACTGTCTGAAAACAGGCCAGCGCTTTGCACCGCCTTAAAAATCTCTGTGGAATAAAAGTTTGATTGGTACTGCATGTAAAACCTCAGCTCACCTTTTGTTGACTTGGCGTGTGAGCATGATTTGATTGGCTAGACTCACTCATCGATTTAAAGAAATATAAACACATTGCAATCACCAGCATGGGAATAAGTGCCCCATAAAACGCTTGTTGACCACCAAAATGTTGAAATACTAAACCTGTGATCATTGAACCCGTGCTACCACCCAGCGCTGAAAATACAACGATTAGCCCTGTCATCGACGCGTGCTGTGTAGTGGGTAAACTACTTAGCATTACCGAATTAATCACTGGATAAATAGGCGCCATAAAAAGACCGATCAGCGGCATGAGAAAAGCCACAAGGGGTGCGTCAAATAACGAAGAAATAAGCGTTTTCTCAATACCCTCAGTCATCGGTAACGTTAAAATCACTAATCCTGCCATAGCGGCAAGGCAAACATTTAACACCACATACCAATGTACTTTGGTGAGCACAACGCCGGCACCGAGCCGACCGAGTGCTAAGCAAGCAGCAAAAACACTGGTAATTTGCACGCTAATATTCACCGGTAATGACAAGATCTCATTATTAAAAGTAGGCAGCCAAGTGCCTATACTCTGCTCTATCAATACGTATAAAAATGCGGAAATCACAAATACCAGCACAAGGGGCTTAGCCACAAGCTTTAACATCGCTATAAATGCAGAGACACTAGACTCGGTGGCTTGCGTTGGCTCTGGCTTTGCAATTGGGGAGATCCAAACAATAAATGCGGTGAACGCGCTCAGCACAGCTAACACGAAATAGACGTTTAACCAGCCAAGAGAGTTATCGCCGCTGTCAATAAACGCCGCAAAAATCCAATAACCGCCGAGGACCCCTAACATAAACACGCCCTCAATAAAATTAAGCAGGCTTGAATGTTGGTTGCTTCCTTCAGTGACTTGGCCAACGAGCGCATAAACCGACACTTTGACCACCGCAAATGCCGCACCCACGCAAGCAAATACTAGTTTAAGAATCCAAAACTCAGCGACCATAGGTGTGATACTGCAAATCAATGCCACGCCCGCGAGCACTGCGGTCAAAGCAATTTTAAATCCAACCCTGGGGATAACCGACGCAACCAGAAATGAAACGATGGCGATGGGAAGATCTTTAAATGCCTCTAAGGTGGCGGCCTGCGCTTTTGTAATGCCAAAGCTATGAATAGACTGCAAGATGACCGTCCCTACGCTATTGAGCAAAATAGCAAATAGGAAGTAACTAACGGCCATGGCAAGTATGATACGTGCTCGATTCATTGTTATTCTCGTTAAAACACTGTGATTCCTTTTTAGTCTAGACAGACTTTCTTATTTTTGCAATCGTTTGCATTTCAAATCACATCAAAACAATTTAAGCTAATGATTGTTATCGCATATTGTGCTGCTTTAACTAGACTGTCTGATCACCAATGAGGACGGAACCTCTTGAGACGCACATGTCTCACCACTTAGCTGAGAGAGCAGCTTTTCCACCAATAACTGTGCCGCTGCATTGGTGTCTTGTTTAATCGTAGATAGCGCAGGGAAGCTGATCTGTGCCATGGCTATGTCGTCAAATCCGACTATTCGTACGTCATTTGGTACGCTAACGTAACGCTCTTTTAGCGCTTTTAGTGCCCCAAGCGCGACCATATCACTACACGCAAAGATCCCATCAAAGGTTAATCCTTGTGCTCGCAACAAAGCGTTTATACTCGCGTAGGCAGCCTCTGAAGTAATGTCGATTTTAATCATTTGCGCTTCTACCTTGGCTTTTTCCACCGCATGGCAAAATCCGCGATAGCGCTCACCAAGTTCGGCATGACCCGGATCGCCCAAAAATAGAAGTTTAGACGCTCCCTTGGCAATTAAGTGCTCCGTTGCGCTAAGGCCACCAATAAAATTGTCACTACCAACGATAGGATAATTTGCAGAAGTTTTAGGGTCGCCCCATACCACGATCGGCGTGCCAGCTCTTGCAGCACGTTCAATTCGTGCTTGCTCCTTGCCTTGCCCGACAACGATAACTCCATCGGCTCGACGGCCAGAAATAAAATAACCATGCCAGTCTTCCCCTGCCATATAAGAATTAGAGAGTAATAACTCGTACCCTTTTCGGTTCACCGCACGATTAATATCGCTCACTACTTTAAGTAAAAATGGGTCGTCGACGGATTGTTTGGTTTCGGCTTCGAGATTGATAATAACGGCAATGACTTTGGTTTTTTGCATCCGTAAGCGACTAGCCGCCGCGTTAACGCTAAAGTGATGCTCTTTTGCAAGCGCCTGAATGCGCTCTCGAGTTTCCTTTTTTATCAGAGGGTTATCATTGAGTGCACGGGAAGCTGTGGAGGTAGAGACTCCAGCTAGCCTTGCTAGATCTGATAGCTTTAATTGTGTTGTTCCCATCGCAAACCCCTTTTTAGCACACGTTATTACATCGCTATTCTTACAATTTTTTGATACTTAAACCATAACTAATTGAATCTCCTACCCTAACCAAGCAGAAAAGATAAGCAATCACTGTAAATTTGTAACGCCTTCCATCATTTTATGACAAATTTTTAAACAACATCATTGCAAACGTTTGCATTAAGATCTATTTTAAAAAATAGACAGTCGTTAAATACCAGTCTATGACAACAACAAGAGGGCTTTAGCCGTGATAAAAACTAACTCCTTAAGCTTGATCGCTGCAGCTATAACGCTTGCGTTAAGCGCATCAGCTCAGGCTGAACAACAACCGAACAATAACAAAGAAAAAGTAGAAACCATCATTGTGTCAGGTACACCTGGTGGCGCAGGGATCAGAAAAATTGATGCAAGCTTTGCTGTGACTAACATCGATGCCGTGCAAATTGATAAGCTCGCCCCCAAAAGTACCGCTGACTTGCTTAAAGCGGTGCCTGGGATCTGGGTTGAAAGTTCAGGAGGTGAATCCGGTGCCAACGTTTTTGTTCGCGGCTTTCCAGGCGGTGGGGATGCGCCATTCTTAACGGTTAGTTTGCAAGGCAGTCCTATATATCCCGCGCCAACGCTCTCATTTTTAGAAAACACCTCGATTTTCAGACTCGATGAAACCATCAGTATGATGGAAGGCCTGCGTGGTGGACCAAACCCCGTGGTGTCTAATGGTCAGCCGGGCTTAACAACTAACTTTCAACTTAAACGCGGCCAAGCCGACACCGAAGGGACGTTTAAATATACCACCACAGACTATGGTCTTAACCGCATTGACGGCGTGTTAAGTGGTGAGATCTCCAATGATCTTTACTACATGGTTGGCGGCTATATCAAACGCTCTTCTGGGATCCGTGATGCGGGCTTTACCTCAGAAAAAGGCCATCAATTTACCATAAACCTAACCAAAGAGTTTGCTGATGGTGAATTTAACCTTTATACCCGTCAAACTGATGACAGAGGCGCATGGTATCTGCCAACCCCACTTAATGTTGAGGGTGTGGATGCGGGCTTTACTCAGCTGGGAACGAATAATCGCAAAGCTATTATTTATGTCGGTGATGAAAATGCACCGATGAGCGTAGATATGGGTGATGGTCGCGGCTGGAAAGGCCATGTTTCTGGAGGTAGCTTAAAAGTAGAATTCAAAAATGGTTGGCAGTTAAATGACCGCTTTAGCTTAACGCAAGGCGATGCAAATACACTAGGCCTTGTGCCTGCTGGCAGTGCCATGCGTTTAAGTGAAGTGGCGGACAATGGTGAAACCGCAACAGGTAGCGTCACGGGCGATGAATACGCGGGTGATACCATGGTACAACAATATGGTCGCTGGGTTGTATTAAAAGATATCGAAGCTTTCACCAATGACTTAGCCTTAAGCAAAACCTTTGGTGATTGGTCAAGTGCCTTTGGTATTTATACAGCAACTACTTCTGCAAAAGACTGGTGGAGCTTAGGCAATACCGCCTACCACGTTTTGGAACAAGGTGGCGAAGCATTGAATGGTATCGCGTGTAATAGCGATGTTGCCGGTTGCGCCTTCAACTACGACATTAACAGTTCTGGTGATGCCACGACATGGGCAGTTTATACCACTCATAGTTACCAAGCTACTGAAGCGCTTAAATTAGACTTAGGCCTGCGTAGTGAGCAGCACGAGGTAGAATACTCTGTAGATGAAGATTTAGACGGAGTGATCACAAAAGCGGTTGACTATGATGAGCGCAAGACTTCATGGACCTTAGGCGCTGACTATAGTTTGAGCTTAGATTCAGGTGTTTTTGTGCGTATGAACAAAGGCTACAAAATGCCTTATTTCGACGACTTCAGAGACAACTATAGTACCTATGAATCGGGCGAGTCGCTGATTAAAGAAGTCACACAAGCTGAGCTTGGCTATAAATATATGGGTGAAACCGGCGACCTCTTTGTTACTTTATTTACCAACGAAGTAAAAGGCGACACGTTTGTAAGACGCCCAGGTATACCTGCGGAAATTCTAACCAATGAAGCAACCGGTGTAGAACTTGATTACAGCTACAACCATGAATCGGGTTTATCGATAAACTTGAATGCCACTTGGCAAGACACTGAAATTACTGAAAGCCCAACAAATGAGGGAAATAAAGCACAGCGCCAACCAGATTGGATGCTGCGCGTTACACCAAGCTACGACTTTGAAGTATCAGGTATGTATGCCACCTTGTATGGCACACTCTCAGCTGTAGATGACCGTTTTGGCGATAATGAAAATACTGTCGTGTTAGAGGGCTACGAAAAGCTTGATATTGGCCTTATCGTAGAGCCAACAGAGGGCGTAAAATTACAACTAGCGGTAGATAATCTTACTGATAAACAAGGGATCACCGAGGGGGATCCACGTAACCCAGATTCACCTAACGGCCGCTATATCATGCCAAGGAGTGTAAAGTTTAGCGTTGCGTATACGTTCTAGTTGCTGTAACTAAGCGTTTAACATAGCGCTGCCCGCTTATATCAAATGCCTGAGGCTGGTAGCGCTAAAAAGACCTAATCAAATACACTTCAGAACACCGCCTGCTACCCTAAACCTTAGTTATTGTGCCAAGAGAAACCGCCACCAACTTTTCTTCGTCACCGCTTTGCGCATATACCTTACATTCGCATGTCGCCTGACGTTTACCCGAATACAACACGGTTGACTTCGCAATTAGCTTATCGCCAATAGCGGGTCTAACATAATTCACTTTATACTCTGAGGTAACACAGCTGCCCAGCACCGATGCACCAGCAAAAGTAATACAATTATCAGCTAGATAGCTAACCACGCCGCCATGTGCAAAACCATAGTTTTGTTTAAGATCATCCCGAATAGCGAGACTTAACTCAGCAACGCCAACCTCAAACACCTCCAACTCAGCGCCCAACAACAAACTAAAAGACTGCTGTGCTAGGATCTCCTTTCCTTCCTCTAACATAGTATTGCTCAACTTCTTCTCCTTAATTATATTTAAAATATCAACGCTCAAATAGACTCGACGTCGCGAATAGTCTTCACGTTATAGTAAACAATCATAGTTAATTAAAACCGCGATATGATTAGCTCAACACGACTAAAAACTGGGCTAGAAATACCGCCTATCACTAAACTCCCATAGGTCAACTACAATGTAAACAAGCAGCTATATCAATTATTTTACGTATTCTGAATGAGTTTGAAATGTTGCCACATAATTTAGGACGGGGTAGCTACAATAAAAAAGCCGCTTAGCTAGAAACTAAACGGCTTTTTCTATATTCAAGCTAGGGTTGGATTAATCTAACCAGAACTCTTTTTTGAACTTAATACCAAACTCACTGCGGTCATTGCTGCGCATGACACCAACAAAGCCACTTTGCTGTAGACGACCTACATCGTACACTTCGTTTAGCACGTTTTCACCGTATAGCGTTACTTCCATATCACCTTCAGCGTTGGTGTATGAGATGTTAAAGCCTAACAATTCGCGAGAATCAATATGCTCGCTTGCTCGTGTTACAGACTGACCTTGCATGTCTGAGCGGTACGAGTAGCTCGCGTTAACTGCAATCGTTGCACCATGCTCTAAGTCATGGAAGTAAGATGGTGCCACCATCACAGTCCATCGAGGTGTGAGTGCTGGCGCATCTCCTTTACCAATACCAATAACACCTTCATCAACATGGGTAATTTCTGAGTCTAGGTAACCGATTGAGCTGCGTACTGAGAAATCATCAGTAATTGCGATTGTCGTTTCAAGTTCAATACCTTGTGCTTTCGACTCACCTGCATTTTCCACGATAGTGACGAAACCACCGCCAGCAGTCGGGTCGTTGAAAGGTAACGCCAGATCGGTGTAATCCGTTACAAATGCAGCAACCATCATAGATACGTTGTCATGCACTTGGCCTTTGAAACCGATTTCGTAGTTAATCGCTTTAGTTTCATCAAACGCAGCGAATTGATCTGGACCACCAAATGGACGTGGTGGGAAGCCGCCACTTTGGTACCCTTTTTGGACCTGCGCGTAAACATTGATGTCACGAGTTAACTGGTATGACGCATTCAGGTCCCACGTCACTTCGTCAAAGTCTGCGCTTACATATTTACGAGCACCAAAGCTTGGGAATAGTGCGTTTGCCTCTTTTTTGTCTTCAGAGTAACGTAAACCACCACCTATGCTGAACAGCTCAGTCACGTCAAAGCTTGCATTTATATAAGCCGCATAGGCATCGGTTTCTTGGTTGATATCAAAGTAACCGTAGCCACCAAAAGAAGCTGTCTGACCATCGTTTAATAAGCCATTTGGTGTGTTCCACGGGCTAAATACGAACGGACCAGAGCTGGTAAAACCGTCTTCGTTAAAGTAATAAAGACCCGATACAAAATCCCAAGAGTCATAAGTACCGTTTAGTTGTAGTTCAAATGAGTACTGATCTGCACCGCCCTCTTCTGGGAATTCAGATAGATTAAGTGCTACCGCATCGTCATCTAGGCCACCGGTATATTCAGAACTACGCTTGCTTGCGATAAATTTAACAGAGTAAACATCACTTGCTTGCCAATCAGCAGTCACTGACCCACCCCAACCAGAATAATCTGTGCTTTCAATGCCAGCAACCGTTGTTGCCAAATCATCAGGATTGTTTGGCAACATAGACTCATCTAGCAATGGGAAGTCACCATTGAAAGGGTCATTTGAGTCAAGTGGACCTGTTAATTCAATAGTATACGGTGATTGACCAGACTCGTTCTCAACGCCGTCAAATGCAGCGGTGACAACTAAATCATTCGTTGCTAGCCATCTAAGTGCTAAACGGCCACTAAACTCTTGCTCTTCGCCGATTTCCTTTTCAGGATTTGCTAAGTTGATTGCTTTACCTACACCGTCGCGCTCTTTATAAGAAGCACTTGCAGAAAAGCTCAGTGTGTCTGTTAACGTCTGGCTTGTATACAGGTCAGTCGCTAAACGACCGCGAGAACCTATTTTAGCTTCAACGCGTGCAACTTCTTCAGCGCCAGGTTGTTTAGTGATCACATTTACCGCACCGCCTAATGTGTTACGGCCGTACAGTGTACCTTGTGGACCACGTAGTACCTCTACGCGTTCAACATTGGGCAGTGAAAGGTTAGAACCCATCTGACGGCCAAGGTATACGCCATCAACGTAAACACCAACACCTGGGTCCGTTGTGATCACATGGTCTTGTAGACCAATACCACGGATAAATACAGAAGCATGTGCAGCGTTACCTACACCATAGCGAGTAATATTTAAGTTTGGAACGAACTTACCAATATCGTCTAGATTGCTGATATTGGCTTTATCAATATCACTAGCACCGATAGAAGTAATCGCAGTAGGCGTTTCGAACAAGCTTTCAGTACGTTTACGAGCAGTCACTTCTATTTTTTCAAAAACTTGTTTTTCTTGCTCTACATTAGCTTGTTCAGCCAATGCTGTACTAGGAAGGGCTACTGCTGCTAACACTGCAGCTGAAATCGCAGATAAACCAAGGCGAGGTAAAACTGTAATCATATAATCTCCAAAGGAATCACCGTGTGTGTGCTAGTTGCGAGAGGTCACAACTAGAGAAGTAACAAGCTAAGTGTCATTACCTCTAGCCCAGTAATCCGTTAAATCTAAATAGACTTAAACACTACAAATTTTGGGCATAAAAAAAGATGCACTAGGGGCATCTCTTTCCTCTGGAGGGGTATTATAGTCACAACTTGGGCAAATTGAAATATTTATTTAATAAAAATTACTTTTAGGGTTTTTGTAACCATAATAAAACCAATATTAGAAATATTAATTTTAATAAAAAATCGTTACAGAACAATTAATTATACTAGATAGTAGGATTATATGTTACTAAAGTGAAACTTCAGCCTAGGTTTTTGCCGTGGTTTTAGTTTGTTTGAAATAGCTTCTATTAGCGAAGCTGTGAATGATAAGACTAATTGGTATTAGGCTTAGTGGCAAACGGCAGACGAAAAAAAACCAGCCTAAGCTGGTTTTTTTATTTGGTGCGAATGGGGGGACTTGAACCCCCACGGCCGAAGCCACCACCCCCTCAAGATGGCGTGTCTACCAATTCCACCACATTCGCAAATTCGGTGTATTTCCTAATGATTAATTAGGTACGTCAGAAGCTGGATTTTCTTCTGTCGCTGGTACATCATTTGTTGCTGGAACTGTTGTTGCAGCAGCTGGTGCCTCTAGGTTTTCCCACTCATTAGTCTTTTTAATCTGACCCGTAGTTAGGTTACCTAGAACAATACTTAGTACAAAGAATATCGTTGCTAAGATTGTTGTTGTCTTGGTCATAAAGTTGCCTGCGCCTGATGAGCCGAAAACTGTCGCCGATGCACCTGCACCAAACGAAGAGCCCATATCTGCGCCTTTACCTTGTTGAATTAACACCATACCAATTAATGCTAATGCCACAATTAAGTAAACAACCATTAAAATTTCGTACATTTACTTATCCTTTTGCACTTCTGCATATAGCTGCGAAACTCTCAGGTTTTAGGCTTGCGCCACCTATAAGTCCACCGTCTATATCGTCTTGTGCGAATAACAATTCACTGTTCTGTTCATTAACACTGCCACCGTAAAGGAGCTGCAGTGATTGTGCAATTTGCTTGTCATTGTCTGAAAGCAAATCACGTATAAATTTGTGTACTGCTTGCGCTTGCTCAGGAGATGCTGTTTTACCAGTACCAATAGCCCAAACAGGTTCGTATGCTATCACAGAGTTTGTTAGCGCTGCTACACCTAATTTGGTGATAACTGCGTTTATTTGCCTAGCAACCACTTGCTCTGTCTGCCCATTTTCTCTTTCTTCTTCGGTTTCACCAACACATAAGATTGGTGTCAAACCTTGTTCTTGAGCATGTGCAAATTTGTTCGCAACATCTTCATCGCTTTCGCCGTAAATAGCTCGCCGCTCTGAGTGACCAACTAAGGTATATGTTGCACCTAGCGATTTTGCTAGGGACGCCTGAATTTCTCCAGTATATGCGCCTTCTTTATATTCCGAAACAGTTTGAGTTCCGACAGTAAGCCCTTTACTTGCTGCTTGCTCAATAAGCATAGCAGGAGGAAAAATAATAACATTTGCTTGAAATGCTTGATTGCTTACTGCTTCTGATATTTGGTCAACAAGGGCTTTTGAGCCATTCATTTTCCAGTTACCAGCAACAATTTGCTTTCTAGTTGTCATACGATACTCCGCAGTAGAAAGCGGGTGAGATACTAACTCTACTCACCCGAAGTTACAAGAAATAAATTTAATTTTTGGTTTAATTGCTCACAGATTCAACAACTTCAGCGATTTTTTGGGCAAAATCGATAACTTGCTTCTGTTGCTGAGCTTCAACCATGACGCGAACCACTGGCTCTGTACCAGATTTACGCAATAGCACTCTGCCCTTTCCGGCAAGCTGAGTTTCAACTTCAGCGACAACCGCTTTAACAGCGTCCTGCTCGGTTGGATCATCTTTAGTGCTATAGCGCACATTAATCATCTTCATTGGGTATTTGCTAAAACCTTCACCCAAATCTTTTAATGTTTTATTCTGCGCAACCATGGCAGCAAGCACTTGTAAGCTAGAGACAATGCCATCACCGGTGCTGATCAGATCCAGATTTAAAACGTGACCTGAACTTTCGCCGCCGATTTTCCAGCCTTTCTCACCAAGAAGCTCCATTACATAGCGGTCACCGACCTTACTACGCTCAAACGCAATTCCGCGTGATTTAAGGGCGTTTTCGAGCCCCATGTTAGACATTACCGTACCTACAACACCGCCACCTAATGTGCCATCGGCATGAGCTTGGCAAGCGATAATATAGACGATGTCATCACCATCAAATACATGACCGTCGTGATCGACCATCATGACTCGGTCACCATCACCATCATAAGCAATACCAACATCCGCTTGATGTTCAAGCACGGCTTTTTTCAACGCTTCGACATGCGTTGCACCGCATTTTTCGTTGATGTTGACACCATTAGGTTCACATGCGGTTGTGATCACATCCGCACCTAGTTCACGCATGACACTTGGTGCAATGTGATAAGTCGCGCCATTTGCGCAGTCCAGCACTACTTTCAACCCTTCAAGCGATAGCTCTTTAGGAAACTGGCCTTTACAAAATTCGATATAGCGACCATCCGCACTCTCTAGGCGCTTAGCTTTACCGAGTTTTTCAGACGCGACACACGTCATTGGTTCATCCAGCTTTGCTTCTATTGCAAGTTCCACCTCGTCAGGGAGCTTTTTACCATCGCCACCAAAAAACTTGATGCCATTGTCATGGTATGGATTATGAGATGCACTGATCACAATACCAGCCTCAGCTCTGAACGTTTGCGTCAAGTAAGCAACAGCAGGTGTCGGCATAGGCCCCAATAAAATCACATTGATCCCCGCGGCAATTAACCCAGCCTCTAACGCGGTTTCAAGAAGGTAGCCAGAAATGCGGGTATCTTTGCCAATAATTACCTTTTTGGTACCACGCTCAGACAGCACTTTTCCAGCCGCCCAACCTAGTTTCATTGCAAATTCAGGCGTAATTGGGAACTCGCCCACCATGCCCCTTACACCATCCGTACCGAAGTACTTTCTTGTTGTCATTGAGTAACTCCATTGACCGACGCTAGCCATACATTAAGCGCGTCGCTTGTTTCTTTTACGTCATGAACACGAATTATGTGCGCGCCTTTCTGCGCACATATCAGCGCACCGGCTAGACTCGCAGCTACACGCTCATGCGTTTCCCGAGTGAGTAGTTGTCCAAACATGGACTTTCTAGAGAGGCCTGTCAGAATAGGCAAATTGAAAGCGTGAAACTTGTCCAACCCTCCTAATATCTGAAAGTTATGCTCTAGAGATTTACCGAAGCCAAAACCAGGATCTAAAATCAGCCGATTGGTATCAATCCCAGCTTGCTTGCACGCACTGATCCTAGCTTCGAAAAACTGACTGATGTCTGAAAATAAGTCATCATAATGAGGGTTATTTTGCATTGAGCGAGGTTGACCTTGCATATGCATTAAACAAATTGGTACATCACTGTATTGAGCTGCGACTTCGAGCGCTTCTGGCTCTTGCAACGCTCGAACATCATTAATGATATCAGCGCCTGCCTCTATTGCTTGTTTCATCACCTCGGCTTTACTGGTATCTACCGAAATCACACAGTTAGAGTGTGCGCGAATTGCTTTAATAACCGGTATCACGCGCTGTAATTCTTCTTCTAATTGGACGTCTGGCGCGCCGGGACGAGTGGACTCTCCACCTATGTCTAAGATGGTAGCGCCTTGTGAAAGCATTAAATTTGCTTGCTCGATCGCACTATCAAGGTGAGTAAAATGTCCACCGTCAGAAAATGAGTCGGGAGTAACATTTAAAATCCCCATAACCTGAGGCTTATCTAAACTAAGGGTGCGCCCTTTGGGTAAACGTAACTCGTACATTCTATACCTATTTTCTGTAGTCTAAGTTTGGTGATAACGAAAGGCTTATAGCAGTTGATTTAAGTTCTCGCATCGAATGTCATAAAACTTATATCAACTGATACAAAAAAGCCCCGATTGCTCGGGGCTGTCGTATTCTACCTAATCTTACGATTTGTCATCAAGCTCTGAGTTTGATGATGTCTCGTTTGACTGCTCTTCTGCTGGTTTTTCAGCTTTAGGCTCAGGCTTTATGTCTGTTACTTTTGCAGATTCTACTTTTTTCTCTGGCTTAATGTCATGTGCATCCCTTGGTGGACGAACATCACGACGCTCCATTAGATCATCAATCTGCAATGCATCAATCGTTTCGTATTTCATCAACGCATCTTTCATGGTGTGAAGAATATCCATATTATCTTTTAGGATTTGCTCCGCACGTTGGTAGTTGCGATCAATGAAATCTTTAATTTCAGCATCAATAAGCTTGGCGGTTTCATCCGACATACCTGACATACGGTGAGAACCACCACCCATGTACATTTCGCCTTGCTCTTCCAAATACATCTGTGGACCAAGTTTCGGACTTAAGCCCCACTGAGTAACCATTTTCTTAGCAATATCGGTCGCGCGCTCAATATCGTTGCTCGCGCCTGTCGTTACTTTGTCATCGCCGTAAATCAGCGCTTCAGCGATACGACCGCCGTATAAACTTGAAAGCATAGACTCTAGGTGTTGCTTAGAATGACTTACACGGTCTTGCTCTGGTAAGTACATAGTTACACCTAATGCGCGACCACGTGGAATAATCGACACTTTATACACTGGGTCATGCTCAGGCACTAAACGACCAACAATCGCGTGACCAGCTTCGTGATATGCCGTCATTTCCTTTTCTTGCTCGCTCATCACCATGGACTTACGCTCAGCACCCATCATGATTTTATCTTTCGCGGCGTCAAATTCCGCCATACTTACCTTACGCTTGTTGCCCCGAGCGGCAAACAGTGCGGCTTCATTCACAAGGTTTGCCAAGTCTGCACCGGAAAAGCCCGGTGTACCACGTGCAATTACAGACGCTTCAACATTATCGTCTAATGGCACTTTGCGCATGTGAACGTTTAAGATTTGTTCACGACCACGAATATCCGGAAGACCAACCACGACTTGGCGGTCGAAACGGCCAGGACGTAATAATGCAGGATCTAGTACATCAGGACGGTTAGTAGCAGCGATAACGATAATACCTTCGTTACCCTCAAAGCCGTCCATTTCTACAAGCATTTGGTTAAGTGTTTGCTCACGCTCATCGTGACCACCGCCCATACCAGCGCCACGTTTACGGCCTACCGCGTCGATTTCATCGATAAAGATGATACAAGGCGCAGCTTTTTTTGCCTGTTCAAACATGTCACGAACACGAGATGCACCAACACCAACAAACATTTCTACGAAGTCAGAACCGGAAATGGTAAAGAATGGTACTTTTGCTTCACCAGCAACGGCTTTAGCAAGTAAGGTTTTACCCGTACCTGGAGGACCAACCATCAACACGCCCTTCGGAATGCTACCGCCCAACTTTTGGAACTTTGACGGGTCACGCAAAAAGTCGACTAGCTCAGTAACATCTTCTTTCGCTTCGTCACAACCAGCGACGTCTGCAAATGTTGTCTTAACTTGGTCTTCGCTCATTAATCGAGCTTTACTTTTACCAAACGACATTGCGCCTTTGCCGCCACCGCCTTGCATTTGACGCATGAAGAAAATCCATACCCCAATAAGCAAAAGCATTGGGAACCAAGAAATAAAGATGTTTGCAAGGAAAGATTGCTCTTCAGGTGCAACGCCTTTGATGTTTACGTCGTTCTTAAGTAAGTCATTAACCAAATCCAAATCAGTTAATGGAATTACTGTTTGAAAACGATCGCCACTTGAACGAACGCCGCTAATTACGCCTGTTTGACGATCAATACTGACTTCTCTTACAGAGCCATTGCGCACATCCTTTACAAATTGTGTGTAACTCGTTTGGCGATCATATTGTTCGCCACCGTTAAAGCTCTGGAACACAGTCATTAGCACTACTGCAATCACTAACCAGAGTATTAGATTTTTAGCCATATCGCTCAAGGAGTTAACCTCTTGTATCCAAAAAAATTCAAATTCAACTTGATGCTTTCCAACTGTACTACAGTTTGTAGCCCGTCGCCACTACATATACTTCGCGTGAACGAGGACGAGACGCTTTTGGTTTACGGATCTTTACGACCTTAAAACAATTACGTACCTCTTGTACAAATTGATCAAAGCCTTCTCCTTGGAAAACTTTAACCGCAAATGCACCGTTTGGTTTTAGCACTTGATGGCACATATCTAATGCTAGCTCGACCAGATACATACTGCCAGATTGATCGGTTGACATATTTCCGCTCATATTTGGTGCCATATCAGAAAAAACTACATCAACATTCTTGCCGTTTATTCTATCCAATAATGCATTTAATACCGCTTCTTCTCTGAAGTCTCCCTGAAGGAAATCGACACCCGCTAATGAGTCCATCGGTAAGATATCACAAGCAATAACTTGTCCGCCAATATCTACCTGCTCTGCGAGATACTGCGACCAGCTCCCCGGAGCAGCCCCTAAATCAACTACCGTCATTCCTTTACGAATCAATTTATCCTTTTGCTGGACTTCTTCCAGCTTAAAAACCGCTCGTGAACGATAGCCACGTTTTTGGGCTTCATGCACATACGGGTCTTCTACGTGTTCTTTTAACCAACGTTTCGAACTGGCGGAATGTTTTTTATTTGCCATATTAACTACAACTCATTAGTAATATTGTCTAGATGGCGTTAGAATATCGATAATTCAAGCCTTTTAATAAATAAGATTGTATCAATATGACCTTATCAAATAAACAAAAGCAGTTCCTAAAAGGGCTAGCTCATTCTTTAAACCCAGTTGTTCTTCTAGGCGCAAACGGCCTAACCGAAGGCGTCATGGCTGAAATTGAGCAAAACCTGAACATTCACGAACTTATCAAGGTAAAAGTACCAACCAATGATCGTGAAACTAAGAAACTGATTTTTGAAGCAATTGTTCGTGAAACAAATGCACATAAAGTACAAACCATTGGCCATATCATTGTGTTGTACCGCCAAAGCGAAGACAAAAAGATCCAGTTACCTCGTAACTAACCTTTGTTGTCTGCGACGTTTTCACCAGAAGACGTCGCAATCTCTTGTAATAAACTCGCTTCTTCTGCTTTTACTTTCTTAATTTCCTGCTCACTCACCTGAGGCAGTAATTTCTTCTCAAGCGCCAATGCGTCAACAATAAAGTCGTTTGTTAACTGATTAATAATGCCACTCTCTGCATTTAACAGTAGGCTAAACCCAATACCAAGCTCTGGAATAATCACCACATCGGTACGATAACCTTGCACCCAGCCACTATGATAATAGAGCAATTTGCCATCGTAACGATAAATTCGCCAGCCAAGTCCATAATAGGCTTCTTCTACATGACCACGCCAAACGCGTCTGCGTAGCTCTCGTTTCGTCAACGTATACGGCACTGATTGCTTACTCAGAGCATCCGGTGATAGGACACTTGGATACAGACCTAATTGTGCTTTTAACCACTGCGCCATATCAGCAGCACTAGCGTTTACACCAGCTGCAGGGAGTACTTTATAGTAATGCGGCTTTAATTTAGCGGTATGCCAACGCTTTCGCCCTCTGACATGCGGCCACGCAAAATTATCATTTTTTGTCATTTGCTCGTAGCCAAGGCCGGCGTCATGCATATTAAGTGGCGCGAAAACAAACTCTTCCATCCAAGTTTTGTAACTGATATTCGTCGCCTGCTCGATAACATCTCCAATCAAGCTAAACATGACATTTTGATAACCATAACACTCACCGGGCTGACATAACGCTTTGACTTGCAGTAAGCGCTCAACAATTTGTGGGTAGTCCATGCGAGACTCGATTAAATTATCGTAGGCATTGGGCACTAAGCCACTCGAGTGACTTAACAAATGATAGAGCTTAAGTTGGCTATAATCACCTTTGGCGACTTGCGGCAAGTAGCTGGCCACTCGATCGTCAATATTAAAATACCCTTCGCTCGCTAATTTAGCCGTTAGACTTCCTGCAAACGTTTTTGAAACCGATGCCAAGCGAAAGCGAGTTTGTTCGTTGACCACACTTCCTTGTCGACTTTTTGTCTTGCCAAAACCTTCTGCGTAGCTGCCGTGCTCGACATGCACGACGGATAAAGCAGCACCGGGCACCGATTTTTCTTTTAGTTTGCGCTCGACTTGCTTAGAATAGCTCTTTAAAAATTGTGACCATTGCTGGTTTGGGGTTTTTGCAATCGTTATTTTTGGATAACTAATGCAAAAAAAACAAACTAATGTGAGAATTAGCGACTTCATAATGACTCATTTCATTAACACTCGCCCGCCATACTAACATGATGAATTGGCGGAACTCACTAAATATAAGAAAATAACTGTTTAATTGAGGTATTTTAATGCGTTTAGTGCTAGCAGCTCTATGTACAAGTCTACTTTTTGGATGTGTCACCACAGCGCCATTAGCGCCAAAGTTAGATGTACCTAAGAAGCCACTACTAAAAAAGTCTGTTTATCAAATCAGCTATAGTACCGAACTTAATTCTGCACGAATTAAATCAGTGCAATTGCCCGCTCACCCACTTGCTCAAGGTGACACAGT
This sequence comes from Pseudoalteromonas sp. Of11M-6, assembly GCF_022347905.1. Lineage (NCBI taxonomy): Bacteria > Pseudomonadati > Pseudomonadota > Gammaproteobacteria > Alteromonadales > Pseudoalteromonadaceae > Pseudoalteromonas > Pseudoalteromonas sp. Of11M-6. The sequence goes on from NZ_JAKRFW010000017.1 coordinate 25,399, forward strand.
CTACATCAATGCCGATAAGGTAAGCTTGACTGATACACTGAGAAAGCAGATTGTTGCTTTACTTGAGAAAAAAGGCCTGAAAGTTGTTGCAGCTAAAAACGCAAACTACACGCTAACAATTCATCAACTTGATTTGGAATTTGCAGCCACTAAAACGTACGCACTGGATAGGCCAAGAAACCCACATCCACATATTGCTGAACTTGCTCAAAATTCGCCAGCATTTCAATGCACTAATATTGTGGCTTCAGTCAGTATGCGTCTAGCACACCAAGCTTCGTCAGATGTTGTCTGGTTTGCCAAATCATCAGTAGATAGCGCTGGATTTCAAGGGATCCCTTTACAATTCACATTTACTGAAGTGGAAGAAATAGAAAACGAGCACGATGTACTGTCGTTTATTGTGGCCCAAAATACCGACGAGGCGCGCCGTCAACGTGGCGAAAAGCCCGTTGATATTCCTCCTTACAAGGTAACTAAAACGGTTTCGCCGCTCGAGAAAACCGCTGGTGCATGTACCCAAACCGAAGTATCAGCGCTAACAGCGGATATGCAAAAACACTTGGCCGAGAGTTTAATTGAAAAGCTAAACGTTAAGTAACATAAGTACTCGCCAGTTTGACAGAGGTCAACTGCAGGCTGGCGCTACACTTATTTACAGACAATGACGCTTTTAGAATTATACTCGACGCAGAAAAATAAAAAGTTCGGAGTAAAGACATGGAGCAATACGGCACAATCTTATTGGTTGAAGATGACACTTCATTAGCGCAATGGGTCGCTGAATATCTTGATAATCAAGGTTACAAAACACATTGCTGCTACCGCGGTGATGAAGTCGTTGAACGTGTTAAGTCACTAGACCCCGACCTTGTTTTACTTGACCTTATGCTCCCCGGTAAGGACGGTATCAGCGTATGCCGTGACTTACGTCAGTTTTATAGCAAGCCTGTTATTATGCTCACAGCCAAAGATGAAGAAATGGATGAAGTCATCGGTTTGGAAGTTGGCGCTAGCGATTATGTAATCAAGCCTGTGCGTCCTCGCGCCTTACTCGCTCGTATAAAAGCGAATGTTCGCGCTGCACAAGAAAAACCACAAGATCATCAAGCTGCCAATCACGAACTCGTGGTGGGACATTTATGTATCGACACTCAAGCTCGCAAAGTCAGTGTTGCAGGTCAAGAAGTCATCGTCTCTAGTGCCGAATACCTACTACTGCAATTTTTAGCCAGTCACGCTGGTGAAGTTGTCTCTCGCGATGCGGTTTTTAAAGCGACAAAAGGGAGAGAATATGACGGCCTCGACAGAAGCGTCGATGTGCTCATTTCTGCCCTACGTAAAAAGTTTAATGATGATCCTCAAAACCCAGAAAAAATTAAAACGGTGTGGGGTAAAGGGTATCTACTCGTGCCATCAGCTTGGTAATGAAGGTCGCAAGCTAATATCGTGAAAAAACTCTATATCTACTTACTCGCTGGTGCGTTAATTTCGATCTTCGCTCTGGGTTGGGTGATCGACACCTATAATCAGCAAACCGCTCCCTTAGAAGATAGTTTTGAGTGGCAAAGCAAACTGATTACAGGTCTTGCCAAGCAAGTTGCAGATATTGAACAGGGAAAACGAGAAGACGCAACGGCTTTGATTGCCAAACAATTTGACATCAATATTAGCTATAAAGATGGCGAAACGCTAGCCATGCCGCTCGAGTTAAAGCAACAGATGTTACAACCTGATGGGTTAGTAATAGAAAACGAGAATGTATACCTTCTAAAAACAACCCCTAAAATGGCGCCTGACTACGTTGAACTTGAATGGCAACCTCAGGTTGAACAGGCTGATTACGACGTATTGCTAACATTATTTTTCTACGGTGGAATTTGCGCAATATTATGGTTCATTCTCTCTCCGTTAGTTAAACGTTTGATCGTTCTCAATACTGCAGCAAAGCACTTTGCCAGCGGTAACCTAAGCGCGCGCATCGCCCCCAATCATTTCACCTATATCCGCGACTTGGAAAATACCTTTAATCGAATGGCAAGCCAAATAGAGAAGTTGATGGCTGAGAATAAGCTAATGGCCTCCAGTCTTTCTCATGACATTCGGACACCTGTTGCGTGTTTAAGGTTTGGCTTAGATGCAGCTTTAGATGAAAGTGATATCGATGCCATTCACGATTATTTAGCACGCATGGAAAAAGATTTAGATCAAATGGAGGACATGCTCTCGAGCTATCTATCTTTTGCGACGCTTGAACAAAAGTCTCATTTACTCAAACATGAAGTAACGACTCTATCTCGCTATGGTCAAGATCTAATGCAGCAAATGCAACCAAAGCTACAAAAGAACCAGTTGTCTGGTCGCGTAGAAATTCCTGAACAATTAATGATCCATGGCGACTTACATTGGCTTGCAAGAGCGATAAGTAATTTGATCAGCAATGCCTGTGACTTTGCCACTGCCAGTGTGTTATTAAGTGCACACCATACCGAGCATTGGCTCATTATTACCGTTGAAGACGATGGCCCTGGGATCGCGAGACAAAATTGGGATAAAGTCTTTAGTCCTTTCTTTCAAGAGCAAACTCACCGTAACCGTGCAGGTAAAAGCTACGGCTTAGGCCTTGCAATCGTTGCAAAAGTCATGGATTGGCATCATGGTACAGCCACCGTTAGCCAGTCAGAGCGATTAGGTGGCGCAAAATTTGTGCTTTCGCTACCCTGTAAAGAAAAATAATTATTGTAAATAAGTCGCTACACGGTGACTTATCTCATATAGAAATAATCGTGAAAACATTAGCTTATAAGCTAAGCTTTGATTTTTGAGTGCAACAACTTAATTACGGCTAAATATCAGGCTAAAACTTGCGCTAAATCAAGGTAATTTACTCTTTTTATTTCTTTTTAATTACAGTAGATTGTCAGCGCCGTTAGAAATTTTTAGAGAAGTATAATAATTATGAGCAATGTCCGAGGAGAGTTCAGCTCTCGCTTTGGTTTTATTATGGCCGCCGCAGGGTCGGCGGTAGGTTTGGGAAACATTTGGGGGTTTCCAACACAAACGGCATCCAATGGTGGTGCTGCATTTGTTTTAGTTTATCTGGTTTTGGCTTTTTGTCTTGCCTATCCAGCACTAATGGCAGAACTCGTCATTGGTCGTCACGGTCAAGCAAATGCCGTATCTTCACTGCGCAAACTAACAAATACAGCATGGCAAAGTAAGCTTGCTTTTGTTGTCGGGTTCGGCGGTATCATTTGTGCGGGTCTTATTTTAAGTTTTTATGCAATCGTGGCAGGGTGGATGTTTAGCGCAACACTTGAACCCATCGCGGAAGTTGCCTCAATGACTCAAGCGCAATCTTGGCTTGCTGATTCGTCTATGTCGCGCAACATCGTCTTTACAGCCGCCTTTATTGCACTCACCGTGCTTATAATTAGTAAAGGCGTAGAAAACGGGATTGAAAAGTGGTCAAAGCGTTTGATGCCTGCACTTATCGGTATTTTATTCTCATTAATTGCGTATGTATTAACCCAAGAAGGTGCTGTTGAAGGTCTTAAGGTGTATCTTGTTCCTGACTTTTCTTCTGTGCTTAATCCACAGTTACTCGTTGATGCCCTAGGGCAAGCATTTTTCTCGCTTTCGCTCGGTACCAGCGTGATGATCATTTACGGCTCATACATAAGTAAAAAAGAGAATCTAGTTTCACTTGGTGCAATGGTTACCTTAATTGACGTTTTTATCGCATTCGTTGCCGGCTTACTTATCATTCCCGCCATGTATGTCGCGCAAGCGCAAGGCGTAGAGATTTTTGCAGCTGACGGCTCACTGCTAAATGAAGACACCTTAGTGTTTCAGGTATTGCCAGCATTGTTTGATAGCATGGGTAGCATTGGCCTGGTGGTAAGCTTCGCTTTCTTTGCTCTGATGAGTATTGCCGCACTCACCTCGTCTATTTCGATGTTAGAAGCGCCTGTTTCCTATGCTGTTGAACGTTTTGCACTAGGCAGAGTACAGGCCACCTGGATCATCGGCACCTTGGTAACAGCCGTGAGCTTCACCATTTTGGTAAACATCGAGACGCTGTTCGGTTTTATTGTTAGCCTGACAACGAAGTTTGGTCAGCCACTACTTGGCATGCTGTGCTGTGTATTTGTCGGTTGGATTTGGCACAGAGCAAAACTGCTTAAAGAAATTGAATCAGGATGCCCGGAAGTTGGCAGTAGTTTCTTCTGGAAAGTATGGCCTTGGTACATCCGCTTCGTTTGTCCAATTGCCATTGCTGCGGTATTTTTAAATTCACTATAATTTCGCTCATAAAAAGAGGCTACGCATAGCCTCTTTTACTTTTTCACAAATAACATATCCTGATGCGGGATCCCATCTTCTAGATAATCTTCACCTTGCTTCACAAAGCCGAGCCCAGTATAAAACTTGTCTAAATAACACTGCGCAGAGATAACTAAAGCCTCATGAGTAATACCCGTATCACAACAAGCAATCGCGCGATGCATAAGGTCATGTGCAACGCCCTGCCCTCGCAGCGTTGACGAAACAATAACACGGCCAATGGATGCAGTAGTTGCGGATTTTCTATAACAACGTGCATACGCTAAAATTTGTTCATCTTTGACCAAAAACAGATGTTGAGTTTCAGGCGCCCTATCGGTATCGTCAATTTCTGGATAGGGACATGCCTGTTCCACAACGAATACCTCTACCCTTAGCTTTAAAATCTCAAAAAGCTCATCTTTAGTGAGCGCATCATAACTTCTAATTTTCCAATTCATTTTCTTCTCTGTCATACCAATTAGCTTTATTAAGACCGATTGGTATCGTTATGCTTAAAACAAAAACGCCCAGACAAAGCTGGGCGTTTTAGAGTAAATTAAGTGATTATGAGAACAGCCGCTCCAACTGATCGCACAATTGAGAGATATTGACGTGATCGTGCTCAATTGTGAGATCGACGTATCCATCCCCTCGAAACGCTCTGTCCAACTCTATCAGTACATGAGTTCGATGTGCTTCAGGTACAAACGAAAGCTCAACTTCTTGTAGTCCAAATAATGCACGTGAGTTTGGTCGGTATTCTAGTTCTTGGTAACAACCAGAAACAGACTGAAACTCAGACGCTCGTAAATAGCCCTTTTCTACATCCGCTTTCACTAAATGGAAGCCTAAACGCTCCATCGCTGTCATACATGCTTTCACTGCTTCATTTGGATAAATGTGTAAAGCATCTTTGTCTGATGGGTCGATGGCTAAATCAATGTCTAAGCCAGTTTCAATCCAAACATGACAGCGGTTGAAGCCCGCATTGATTTCTGTGATTGGTGTTTCTGAATGAAGTCGAGCTTCAAAAGGAATAACTTTTTCTTCGCCTGGGCCTATCGTGAAATTATTACCTACACGCCAACGGTCAATAACATGATTACTAAAATATTCTCCGTCTTCCCCTTCAACCTTAACTCTTGTCATTAGCGCAAGTTCTAAACCTGTTACTTCTTGGCTAACGTCACCGCCTTTTACTACAATTTGCGCTTGAAATTTCTGTCCCGGGTGCAAATGCTCTGTTTCCAATACAGTATCTACTTTTGCCGCACCGATACCGACAGATGCTAGGATCTTCTTAAACATTACGTCTCCTGTCCGGTATGTCCTTACCTGCATCATAACCATATTTTTTCCAACTTGTCAGCGAAAATTTATAATTTATATATCAGGAGGTTTTGGTACACTGCTCATATCTTGGATAAAAATTTAAAGTTATGGAACTGCTCTATTTTGCTGTCGCATTTGCATGCGGATTTTCTGTTTATCAATTAAAGCTTCCTCCTTTGATTGGTTTTTTGATGGCGGGCTTTGTCTTAAATCTACTTGGCCATAAAACCACAGACTTACTTACTCAACTTGCAGATCTTGGTGTAACGCTGCTGCTTTTTAGCATAGGTTTAAAATTACGAGTTGGTAACCTGATAAAGCCTCAGGTTTGGGCACCAGCGAGTATGCATATTATTACCAGTACAGCGTTTTTCGCTAGCCTGTTGTTGATGCTAGGGGCGATGAGCCTACCTTTATTTACTGATCTAGACTGGCAAAGCGCTTTATTGGTTGGTTTTGCATTTAGCTTTTCCAGTACCGTTTTTGCGGTAAAAGTGCTGGAAGAACGTGGTGAAATGGCAAGTCTTCACGGTAAAATCTCAATCGGTATTTTGGTTATGCAAGATATCTTTGCGGTTATCTTTCTCGCCGTCAGTACGGGCAAAGTACCCAATATTTGGGCACTGGCACTGCTTGTGGTGCTACCGCTTGTACGTCCAGCTATGTTTTGGGTATTAAGCCGCTCAAAGCATGGTGAGCTACTCCCTCTTTTTGGCTTCTTTTTTGCGTTAGTCGCAGGTTATCATGCCTTTGAATTTGCGGGCCTAAAAGGTGATCTCGGTGCGCTGATCATGGGTATGATTTTCGCCCCACATAAAAAAGCCGGTGAGTTATCAAAATCACTATTGAATGTAAAAGACATCTTGCTTGTTGGTTTTTTCTTGAATATTGGTCTGAATGCCACGATTACACTGGACGCACTTTTAATAGCGATTCTACTGGTAATTGTTCTACCGATTAAAGTCTCACTTTATTATCTCTTCACCAATATGTTCAAATTGCGTGCTCGTACATCGCTATTGAGCGCTTTCACACTCACTAACTATAGCGAGTTTGGTCTTATCGTGTGTGCCGTTGCATCTGCTTCTGGTGCGGTTGCTCCTGACTGGCTAGCAGTAGTTGCTATTGCTGTTTCTATTACTTTTGTGATCGCGTCTCCGCTAAACAAACGTTCAAACGAAATCTACGTTAAATTAGAGCCTTGGTTATTAAAGTTTGAGAACCAAGACCGTTTAGAAGAAGAGCTTCCGGTAAATCTTACCGACACCAAGATCGTTATATTTGGTATGGGAAGGATTGGAACGGGTGCTTACGAAACAATACAGGCCAGCTTCCCAGATACCGTTGCTGGTGTAGATATTAAGCCTGAAGTAGTTGAAAAACATGTTTCCCGGGGGCGCAGGGTATTAACTGCTGACGCAACCGACCCTGATTTTTGGCAGCGTGTAAATCATTCTGAAGTAGAAATGGTTATGCTCGCGATGCCTAAACATATGCAGAATATTTATGCACTCGAGCAGCTCAAAGCATCAGGCTACAACGGCCAAGTTACCGCCATTGCAAACTACCCAGATCAACAGAAAGAATTAGAAGAAATGGGTGTGAATTCTACCTACAACTTCTATTTAGAAGCGGGTAGTGGCTTTGCAGAACACGTAAAAGAGAAATTATTTACTTAAATTAGTATTGGTTCTCAGTATCATAATTGGTACTGAGAACTATTTTCATATTCAGATCATCGTGTTACATCTAGACGTCCATCTTATTATTTCATTCCACTCATTATTCGATTTACAAAGCTTTACATCCAAGATGGTAATTTGCCCTCACTTCAGAGTAAACTGATCACATCGGACATGGCGTAAGTATCTATTTTATGAACAAAAAATTGATACCAAATGCCTTTTGAACATCGTGTCACTGGATTGTGAACAAGCTATACTTTTGGGGGTTTTATGATTAAGAATAAATCTAATGGTCAATTTTCTGCAGTAGTGGATGACGTCAAGGCTGCGCCTTTTTCAGACCTCCAAGAAAGGCTGGATGCAATTCAGGACGGTGGTATGACAGCGTTGGCAATTCGCAATATCCTATTTCATAAAATGCTCGATATGCATTCCGTACCAAACGATCACTATTTAAGGGATGAAGAAACCCCGAACCGGTTGGACGATCCAAAACTAATTGAAAAGTTAAATGAACTAGGCTTTTTCCGCAGCAAGCCTTCATCACAACTACACTAGTAAAGATTTAGGGAGCCTACTCTCCCACATAGGCTGACAATGCCCGTCGTCAGCCTATTTTCCCCTTCCAAGCACGAGCTTCACCTTTGAAGAACTCTCCCATACCGAAATTAATTCATTGCAAATATGTAGTTCTGAATAGTGAAGATCTAGTCACCCTGAGATGATTTAAGTGGTGGGTTACTTTTTTTCTTCGGTAATAAGGTTTTCCAAGCCTGCTTAAATGGCTTCAAATAAATCGCGGTAAGTGAATCATGTCCCGCATCATATTGCCCAACTCCAATGGTAATTTTACCCGCACTCGAGGCCTTAATAAGCGAGCCATACATACGATCCCAAATGGCAAGTGCTGAGCCTAAATTGGTATCAAAATGAATTGGATTGTCACTGTGATGTACTTGGTGCTGTGCAGGACTAATAAACCAATCTTCTAGCTTGTCACCCCAACTCAGCCATATATGTGAATGCCTTAAATTGGCCCCAAAAATATTAAACAAAAAGACAAACGCATTCGCACCCAGAATATCGTACATGCTCAAGCTGCTGCCAAATACATAATACCCTACTCCAACCACAATTCCTTGAGTTAATGCCATACGACAGGCGTACAGGTAACTTTCAACGGGATGTGAGCGATAAATGGTAAAGGGGGTCAAGACTTTTGCAGAATGGTGAACCTTGTGAAACTCCCAAAAGAATGGGATTTTATGTAGGATCAGATGCAGCAGGAATCGAGTGAGGTCATCGACTATAAACAAAAATAACGTAAATAGTCCAATCACTACCCATTCTGGCGCTTCTAGATATAACGCAGGACCAAAGAGCGCTTCAAGTCCACCGGATAATCCTAGCGCCACCGGTACCATAGTCAACACGATAGGCGTAAACGTCGCCGCCTTTATCAACCGATTTGTGATCAATAAACAGTAATCGAGCTTGGCGCTTTTGCACCACCAGACTTGCTTGGGAAACAGAAACTTTAAAAAACCTCTACCAGAGCGCGCTTTTTCTGTGGCGATATAAACAGGAACAGCCATCAAAATGGCACTAAACAAGTATGGCAAATACACTCTTTTATTGGCATCGAACAAGTAGCCTGGGAGTTCAGTAATGCTTTGCCATAGTTGCTCTAACATAGTCATTTCCATCAAAAAGAAATAATGAATTCACATATCTTTGGAACAGCTCCATAGCTCTAGCAACAAGCCGCCATGAAGCTGCGGCTCTTACTCAAGAGCCGCATAGACAATCAGTTAAAACTGGTATTTATAACCTAAACTAAATTGTCTTGGTTTGCCTGGGCGCGCGCCATACGGACGACGACTAACAATTTCTGCTTCATCGAACAAGTTGTCGATTTTAGCATAGACTTGACCATACTGGCCTAGCTCGTAACTTGCGGATACATCAACGATCGTTGTGCTGGGCACCTTTGCGCCTTCAAGGACAAGCTCAAAGTCTTCAGTGCTTCTACCAGCAGCTTCGCTCATCTCACTGATGTATTTGATGGCTACGTTAACTTTCCAATCACTTGCTGCAAGGCCGATGTTAAAAGTGGCTTGATGAGATGGTAAATACGGAAGCTCATCACCATTTTTAATATAACCCCATTGTGCGAACGTTGTCGCACGCTCATTCTGGAATTCACCTTTCGTATAGGTGTAGGTGAGACTATAAGGGATATCCAGTTGAAGGTTCAAAGGGTAACGTTGTGCAAACTGCATTTCGAGACCGTAAACATCCACCTCACCGCCACTGAATTGCTGATCTTGTTGGTCATTGACACCACAGTTAGACTGACCACAGCTTTCGTTCAGATTCTCATAATCGTTGAAAAAGCTCACAATCTCAAACTGCGTCACACCATCATTAAAGCGCCCACCAAATTCGTAGTTAACACTCTTCTCAAGCTCTATATCCGGATCTTGTTGGGGTGAAGAAGGCACAAAACCTTGGTGCACACCAAATAAAAGACCGGCATCATCAGAAAGCTGATAGAAACCACTTAGGCTAGGTAGCCAAATACGGGTGGTTTTATCAATCCAAACATCGGCATCTTTATTATCTTGGTAAGACATGTCCATCAGCTCGCCACGAAGACCAAGGCCCAAAGTCAACGCATCAAGTTGTACTTTATCTTCTAGATATACCGACCACGCTTTAGTATTTTCAGTATTCAGCGAGGTAAACTGCTTTAAACCCTCTAGCAACACAGGTGAACCACCTTCCATTGCGTATGCTTGCTCAAAATGTTTGCGCTCAATTTCATCTTCATGAAAACGCACGCCAACAGCAATATCATGGGTTAAGTTAAACAGGCTAAAGCTCGTATTGGCATCGACTTGAAGACCTTGTGAGAAATACTCACGGTCATTAGTCCCCATATTCAAAAAGATATTTGAACCTGCAACGACAGAGTCCCGTGCCCCTGTGATCACAGCGTACTCATTTGCGAAAGCCTCTGGGTTTGCCATGATTTTTGAAAGGGATGGTCCACTTTTACTACCTAGACTATTAAGCTTAAGCCAAGCTCGCTCATAGTCATTACGGTACAGCCTTGTCGTAACGTTAAAGTCTTTGCCATCAAGTACATGGGATAACATTACCTGAGTGTGCTTGGTATCCATCTCTGCAGGCTGAGACGCTGCGTATCGACGATACGGATTTTCAGCAAAATCTGCATCCGTTAAACCAAGGTAAGTTTCATCGGACAACTCGTCGGCATAGCTGAGCTTTAAGCCAAACGTATGGTTTAGCTCGCCTTGTGAAAGTTTATAATTAAACTTGGCTAAGATATCGTTCTTCTCAAACCCCGTATCACCACCGCCATCAAGCTCTTTAAAACCATCAGCTTGTAGATTTACCGCTTCGAATAAGAAGCCGACATTATTTACTACTGAACCGTAGTAACCATGTGCTTTGGAATAACCGTCGCTGCCAGCCGCAACATCAATACCGCCTTCTGTAAACTCTGGCACTTGGCGAGTCACTAAGTTAAGTGCACCAGCAACTGTTTGCGGGCCATGCTTGATAGCCGCAGGTCCTTTAAACACCTCAACCGCTGTCATACGAGTCGTAACCGGGAAATAATAAGCAGCCGGCGCAGAATAAGGAGCTGGGCCAATAAGCACACCGTCTTCCATTATGGTGATTTTTTTGCTTCGCTCAGGTGTTACACCACGAAACCCGATATTTGGTCGCAGGCCATAACCATCCTCTTCACGAATATTAACGCCGGGTACGTTAGAAAGAATACGGTGAATATCATCATACTCGTATTCTGCCAACTGCGCCTCTGACAACAAGGTTGCAGAACCGGCTTCTTTTCGCAATTTATCATGATGGCTGATAATAGAGATATGCTCAATATCTTGATTGTCATCCGCTGCTTGCGCTTGAGGTAGTGCAAAAATTACCGCTACCGCTAATAAAGATTTCTTCATGTTCATGCGCTTAGTCATTGTCACCTGCCGAAGTTTGTGGAAGTTCTAGGGCGAGCTTTTCGATAAACTCAGTCTTTAAATCATCCGTCACTTTTTTAACGTCTGTATGCGTTTGCGTCACTTGCTCTGTAGAACCCGCAAGCTCAACTTTAAGACTCGCATTCATCGCAAGCAACGTGGCTTCTGCATCAGCAAGCCCTGCAAGCATACGCTCTTTAACATCACTACCATTCTCAGCATCTAAAAAGTCATCAAAGCCCAATGTATTCTCAGCATCTTGGCCATTACCAGTGAAGATGTTTCTAAATGCTCTGATGTTAACAAGTAAATTCTCTTTAGAATGTTCTGCAATTGGCGACTCCACCGCTTCTGGGCAAGCTTCTAAACCACATGCGTTCGGAAAACCTAGGCCTAACGGCGTCGCTATTTTGCCGTCTTTTAGCTCTTCGGTCATGTAAAATAGCGCCTTTGATATTTCATTAAGTGCTAAATGAGGCGTGTCAAACGGCGAGCCTGGTTGTCCTGCATTAACAAGTTTAGCTGCGTAGCCATTTTCTCCAGTCCACTGAGACAGGAGTATATTACTCTGTGCTTCAATGTCTTTAGCCACTTCCGTCGCAAACTCACAACGCGCAACTGCTCTTTCCTGAGTCGAACGGCTATTCCATGGTGCCAACGCATCATTCACTGACGAGCAGTTATGGTCAAGATTGGCATTGAATAGAAGGTGCTCTAAGGCAGTTAAGCCTTTACGGTTTGCAGTACGCTCAGAGATATTATAAGGATTGCTAGCATTACCGTTAATAACGCCATCTTCAAAATACACTACATCCAAGTCGATATCACATAAAGAGCCTGTAGCGGGCCAAACATAAATATTATTTTTAAGCTCTTTACTATTGGCAGTAAGTGGACCCATTTGCATCAATTCAACATACTGCCACCCCACCATTGCGCTGCGCCAACTTTGTTGAGCGTTTTGCTTTAACGCGGCGGTATTTTCAGCCAGCGCTTTTTCAGCACTACAATAACTCGCAACTTCAAGTTGTTGTGTTACAGCAAGTTCATTGAATTGCTCAATTGCAGGGGTAAGCACATTATTCACAAGGTTACTTACCAAGGCCGCTTCATCAAATTGCGTGGGTAGAGTTGGGTTATCCGTTCCAGAGTTATTATCTTTCACTCCAGATCCTTGGCTGCTTGAAGTACTTTCACCACAACCAGACAATACCAAAGCCACAGCGACGGCAGCAGCACTTAAACGTTTAGATACTCTCATTTGCATTCTCTATTATCTATATACAACAAAAGGTTAGCAGAATTAACGGCTAACCTTTTAACGTTATAAACGAAAATTTAGATTACCAGTTGGCAACATTCTCAGCATCGAAACCATATGCATTGGCAATGATTTCTCGCGCTTCCAATAAAGCAGTCTTATAAGCTTCCACTTTATCTGCCGCGAATTCAGGCTTGTCACCCATCAGGTTATGGATTTCAGCAAAAGCAGTATCTGAGACAGGAGAAAACGGATTAAACTGGAAGTTTAACGCGAAACCTTTCATTTCTGACCAGTGTTTTGCTACCGCATAGAATTGATCGGCATCAAAATCACCTGATGCAATATCGTCTAAATCGCCGTCATCATGTGAGATTGTATCATTGATATAATGCACAACGGTTGCAGCGATAGACTTTTCCCATGCTAGCAACGCTTGATTACGCAATGTTTCTAAACGTGCTTTATCTTCATCTGACCACTGCGCAACATTAGTACCAACATTAGCATTGATAAGTTTACGCGCTTCAATAAATGCCAACTGGGCTTGAGCAGTTAAGTCCGTTGGGTTAGCGTTAGATTTAGTGCCACGGTCACGCTTTGCTGCATTTGTTGAGTTACCAAAGTTAAATTCAGATAGTAGATCGATTTTGCCGTCATTATCCAAATCATGATAACCACTTGCATACGCTTCACGGCCACCTTTAGCTGAAAGTTCATCATCTGTATAGTCTAGATAATCAACAGCAGCACCGAAATAGCCATAACCTTCATCAAACTTGTGTTCAAGTTCTGTGTAGCTTTTGCCATCCGCTAATGTCGCGTTATCAGCTGACTTTTCACCAATGAGTAAATCATCTAGATAATCATCCGCACCTTGAGAAAGCGACACTGCACCGTTTAAGTGTTTTTGCATTAGCTGGGCAAGATCGAGGCCTTCCGGTGTTACATATAGTTTGTTCAGCGTGATAGCTGTGCCATTATGCTCTGCTTTGATTGTTGAGCCATTTTCAAACTGCTGAAGTTGCGCTTGTAGCAGGTCTAAATAGTGTAGGGCTAAACCTTCAGGTGTTTTTGGCTGTGTACCAAAGTTAACCCAACCAGCCATGACACCGTCCTCTTCCCATGCTTTATGCATATTAGAGGTATCACGTCCCGCAATTTTACCACCTTCGCCAGCGACGTTTTTCAGTGAACTTGAAATTTGTCCTAATGTGGTTTGTGCAGCGTTTGCGGCAACAGCGAAATCAAGGGTTTCATCCAAGACCACTGTGTCTGTCGGCATCAAGAAGGTTTTAATCGCAGTGATTGCCGCTTCAGCTGTTTTTTGCTCCGCCGCATTACCCACAGTTTCATTATTAAGCTTACCCATTAGGCTCTTAATATGAACCATAGCTGCGTGACGTGCGATTTGGCCAGAATAAGAAACTGAAGATTCGCCTTGTGTGTTATTAAAGGCATAGCGGTTTACACCCGCTTTGTTTTCTTCAGCAATTTGTTGAACAGCAATTTCAGCTTCAACTTCTGTTTTTTCGCCTTTGCTGTCAGTTGCCGTGATAGTTACCGATACTTTACCGCCTTCAACCTGTTCGAAGTTTAGTGCGTTTGCAGCTTTGAGCTTAACCGCACCGTCAACAATTTCAAAACGGTTGTCAGAGATGGTTAGTGTCAATGCACTTACTTCATCGCTATCGTCAGAAAAAGAGATATTTGCAACCGCTGCGCCAAGCATATCCTCAGATACTGATGCACTGTCTACGGTAATAGTAGGTGCAGCATTGGTGGCTGGAGGTGGTGTTGTGTTGTTATCATCGTTGTCATTTGAGTTGCTGCTAGAGCCACCACATGCGGTGAGGCCTAAAGTTGCAGCGAGAATAGCAGTCGTTAACAGAGACTTTTTAAGTGCCATTGAATTGTTCCTTTGAGACTAATTATGTTTATATTTTCATAACTAGGTGTAAAGTATACACACACCTAAATAGCAATCAATATTATTTGCATTGTATAAATAACAATTTTTTTAAAAATGCTACGTAACAGCTAACTACTCCAGCGCTATCACTCGTGAAAGAGAATGCAGATACTCCATATAAAACAAAGGGATAACATCATAAAAATGACGTTATCCCTTTGTATCAGAAACCTGTTTCACAAATTTCTCCGAATTGAACATTCGAAAAATCCGAAGTATCTTTGCGTTAAATCAAATTGTTACTTTTTAGTTCCAAACGTCGGTAACAAATAAGTAACCCTGACGCCAAATCGTTTTGATCTTCTCTGGACGACTCGGATTATCGTGTAGCTTTTTACGCAAGCGAGAGATTCGAACGTCTATTGTCCGAGTATCTGGGCGATAATATTTGCCAAGGATCTGCTCGTATACAAAGTCACGTTTCACTACTTTGCCGCCATTGCTCGCAAGTAACCATAGCAACTCAAACTCATGGGTTGTGAGGTCAATGCGCTCCTGCCCATAACTCACGCGCCTGGTGTTTTTGTCGATATGCAGCTGGCCAAAGGTTAATTGCTCTGGCTCATCGTCAAACTGCGAGTTTGCAGCTTGCCTTCTTAACACTGCATCAAGTCGAGCTCGCCATAATCTAGGCTTTGCATCTTTGGAAATAACTTCGTCAGCACCGAGCTCTAAAAACAGGCTGTGAACATCCTCGTCATCGCTGTCAAGACTGACGATCACGGGAGCTTTAAATCTTTGTCTAAATTGGCTGATTGAATCGCAGGTTGGTACGGATGCGATAGCTTGATCAAGCACGATACCGTTAATAGATTTCCCTGAAAAACCGTTCAATTGACCTAATTCCCTCAACAACTCAACAGTATAGCCTTGCTCTTCAAGCATTTTTTGTTGTGATGTCAATATATTGTTATTGCTTTGTGCAACCAAGATAGTGGACACGGACGCACCTCATTCATTCAACATGGATGAACACAGTGTAGTCACGCAACCTGAATGGATGCTTTACAGCGTAAATAATCCTTTTGCCGTATCCCAAAGTGCTTTAACAACTGGGTCATATAACCGTTTATTCTTAGTTACAAGTCCAATTTCAATTTCATCCGATCTAAGCTGCAAAAGCTGAACTTGATTCTTAAATGGACTTTGACTAATTACTATCTCGGGGACACACGCAATACCAAACCCTAAACTCGCAAGCGCAACCATAGCTTCATGGCCCGAAACATGCGCATAAACTTTAGGAACAAAATTGTGTTTTTTGCAAAAGTTATCAATTCGATCTTTTAACACACCTTGCTCTGGCATAATAAAAGACAGCCTCTGCCACGGCATTTCACTATGACTGTATTCATCAATAATAGACTTAAGCGGACAGTCCATCGTTGGGCCAATGAACACCAATCTCGAACGGCCGATTGGCAAGTACTCTATACCGTTTGGTAGATGTTTTGGCTTCACCGCGACCGCAACATCTTCCTTACCACTGGCCACTTCCGCTATTGAATGCGCGGGATCACCAGTAATAAGATTTAACTCTACTTGCGGGTACAGATGGCGAAACTTGGAAAAAAGGTCATAAATAAAACTGTAAGTCGCGGTCACTGAACAAAATAAACTCAGCTCACCAGTCAAAGGCTTATCATCGTCAACGCATTCACTCTTAAACTGCCGCCAGCTTGCCAACGTCGCTTGCGCGTAATGAACAAACGCTTTGCCTTGCTGAGTCAGCTCAACGGTGCGATTATCTCGTAGGAATAAAGGCGCGCCAACCTCCTCTTCTAACTGTTTGATTTGACGGCTTAATGTTGGAGGACTTACAAAACAGCGTTCACTCGCCCGAGAAAAATGCAGCGTATCTGCAAGTGCCAAAAAATATTTAAGTTGTTTGTGATTCATAGTATTTCACCTTTTGAAACACTATAGTTCAAATATATCATTTTACGCAATCAAAAGTTCGCCCTACTCTGACTTCAATCTATTTCTACAGAATCAGGAAATATCATGTCGAATTACTTTAATACTTTATCTTTACGTGAGCAATTAGCTCAGCTTTCTCAATGTGAATTCATGGATCCAAAAGAATTCGAACAAGGTGTCGACGTTCTGATTGGTAAAAAACTGGTCATCGTTGGTTGTGGCGCACAAGGCTTGAACCAAGGTCTAAACTTAAGAGATTCTGGCTTGAACGTCAGTTACGCACTACGTCCTTCAGCAATTAAAGAAAAACGTCAATCGTTTCTTAATGCATCTGAAAACGGCTTTATTGTTGGCACCTATGAAGAACTCATTCCTGAAGCTGATTTGGTTCTAAACTTAACGCCTGACAAACAACATACTTCAGTTGTAAACGCAGTAATGCCGTTAATGAAAAAAGGCGCAACACTTGCTTATTCTCACGGCTTTAATATCGTCGAAGAAGGTATGCAAGTGCGTGAAGACATCACCGTAATCATGGTTGCACCAAAATGTCCTGGCACAGAAGTACGTGAAGAGTACAAACGCGGTTTTGGTGTACCTACGCTGATTGCAGTTCACCCTGAAAACGACCCTGAGGGTAAAGGTCTCGCGCAAGCTAAGGCATATGCGGCGGGAACCGGTGGTCATCGTGCTGGCGTATTGCAGTCATCATTTATTGCTGAGGTAAAATCAGATCTAATGGGTGAGCAAACCATCCTATGTGGTATGTTGCAAACTGGCTCACTACTATGCTTTGACAAAATGGTAGAAGAAGGCATCGAACCTGGATATGCATCAAAGCTTGTACAATATGGCTGGGAGATCATCACCGAAGCACTAAAACACGGTGGTATCACCAATATGATGGACAGACTGTCTAACCCCGCCAAGTTACGCGCATTTGAACTGAGCGAGCAATTAAAAGACATCATGCGCCCACTTTACAACAAGCATATGGACGACATCATCAGTGGTGAATTTTCAGAAGGTATGATGGCTGATTGGGCTGAAAACGACAATAAATTGCTTACATGGCGTGCAGAAACCGCAAAAACCGCGTTTGAAAAGCAAGCGAATACGGATGCTGAAATTTCAGAGCAGACTTTCTTCGACCAAGGTATTCTAATGGTTGCTATGGTTAAAGCCGGTGTAGAGCTGGCGTTCGAAACCATGACAGCGGCTGGCATTATTGATGAATCAGCTTACTACGAATCACTACACGAAACGCCGCTAATCGCGAATACCATTGCGCGCAAAAAGCTGTTCGAGATGAATCGTACTATTTCAGACACCGCAGAATATGGTTGTTACCTGTATAATCACGCATGCCTACCACTATTGAAGCCATTTATGGAATCAATCACAAAACGTGAGATTGGTGAAGGTTTGTTAGACAGTGACAATTACGCTGACAATCAAAAGCTCATCGCTGTAAACCGTGCGATCCGTAACCATCCGGTAGAAAAAATAGGTGAAATCCTTCGCGGTTACATGTCAGATATGAAAAAGATTGTTTAGTAAGTAGAAATAAATTTGCGTCAATAATATAGCAAACTAGTTCGCTTGTTAGTAACCAAGGCCACTTTCCACCCTGAGATTGTGGCCTTTTATCTCTGTTTCTCAACATAACCTCCCATTTAACTCAAATACAGTTAACACTAAATACTGAGATTAACTTTATTTTATAAACCAAAATTATTTTTTTGTGACTTGGATTGTTACTTGTTCCGAGCTGGTTATTTACTATGCTAGAATAATCGGTTCCACGGGATTACACACACAAATCGAATGCAAAACACAGGTTTAACAATTACTCAAAGAATTACCCTTCTGGGTAGTCTCATTGCGATTGCTGTCGCTTGTTTAATCGGGTTTACCTCGCTTTACAGCGCCAAAACGCTCATTAATGAACGCATGATGCAATCTGAATTGCCAAGCAAGATAGAAAGTATCAATAAATCATTAAGCAAGCAGATAGACACGTTGAAAAATGCAGCCGAGCAGCTTTCAAGCAATTTATTAATCACCCAAAGTGCCAAGCAAAATACTTTGGATGAAAAACTTCTTATCAACGAACTCAAGCGTATTGCGGCGCAGTATGACTTAGTTACGGCTTCTTGGGCTAACCGCGAAACCAATCAATATTGGAATCAAAACGGCTTTCTGCGAGTACTAAATAGAGAGCAGGATGGTTGGTTTTTCGGCTTTACCACTAGTGGCTCGCCATACTCTATTAGTATCTATCAAGAAGCGCCGGGCGATGTAAAAATGTTTGTAAACCATCAACAACTAAGCGGTGTTGGTTTAGCTGGACTTGCGAAAAGTATTGATGATATGCAGGCCATGCTTGCTAATATGAAAATCGAGCAAAGTGGCTTTGTTTTCGTCATTAATAGGCAAGGTACGGTGCAATTGCACCCAGATGCAAGCAAAGTCGCAAAGTCCTCAATTGAAGACTTTTACGGCCAGCACAGTCGCGATTTTACCTCCACACGTGGATTTGTCGTTAAAGAGTTGGAAGTGGGTGGCGAAACCAATTTAGTTGCAGCGAGCCCAATTCCAAACACAGATTTGCTTGTTATTGCCCAAGTGCCAACCAGTGAAATCAATAGTGGGATCACTTCTTTGCAGTGGCAAATCATTGGTTTTTCGATAGTGATTGCGCTAGTGGCGAGCTTTTTTAGTATGCTACTGGCTAAGAACTTAAGCGCGCCACTTAAAAAGATGGCAGATTTATTTGAACAGCTTGGTAGCGGCGACGCAAAACTCAATTATCGTTTACCAGACTCAGCACAACCTGAACTTCATGCTTTGGCTGGAGGCTTCAACCAGTTTATGGCTAAGATCGAAGAAGCTATCCACATGGTTGCGGAAGAGAGCCGTTCAATTCGCGTGACGAGCGAAGCCGTGTTTAAACAGAGCCAGCAAAACTCTCAGTCTCTGGATGAACAAAAGTCTCAAACCATGTCTGTTGCCGCGGCAATCAATGAAATGGGTGCGACAGTACAAGAGATAGCGAGCAGCGCGACCAACACGGCAAAATTGACAGAAGAAAGTAAAGCGTCAACCAAGCGCAGCCGTCAAGGTGTGCAAGAAAGCCAAGAAACACTTCACTTGCTTGCAGGTGACATCGAAAATATGGCGGGTCAAGTCGCAACGTTGGCCGATAAAACCCAGTCAATTGCCAATATCGTTGATGTGATCAGAGGCATATCTGAACAAACCAACTTGCTTGCACTCAATGCTGCGATTGAGTCTGCGCGAGCGGGTGAGCACGGTCGTGGGTTTGCCGTTGTTGCAGATGAGGTAAGAGCACTTGCGAGCCGTACATCACAATCTACCGACGAGATCCAAGCAACGATATCTGAATTAACTCAGGTGTCTGGCGCTGTCGTAAACCAAATCCAACAATCCAGTGAACAAGCAGAGCAAAGTGTTCAAACGATGCAATCGTCAGTGGAGTTAATGTTGGAAATCTCGGAAACCGCAAATCAAATAAATGACATGACCGCGCTTATCGCAACAGCGACAGAAGAGCAAAGTAATGTCGTTGCGGACGTCGGCCGCAACATCGAGCAAATTAGCGAAATTAGCGATGCCGTGATGAACGAGCAACTTGACACGGAACAAGCAATTCAGCGTCTTGCTGCATCAGCAAAAGCGCTTGATGATCTCGTCGCGAGCTTTTAACCTCTGCTCAACTCTAAAGTAAGCCTGCATGTTTCCTTGTAGGCTTACCCTTTCAAATTGTCTCTTTGTTACATGGTGTAACAATCACACCGCGCAAATTTTGCAATTATGGTCTAAATTCAATAATAGTAAGGGCCAAAGGTAAGCAATTAAGCCATAACTAAAAGTTAGCCGAATGCCCAATCTGGAGGTTGTATGAAGATAGTAATTCAGTTCTCTATTATTGTGCTTAGCATTATTTTACTTAGTGCTTGTAATAGCACTCCCAAAGCGACGATTGATAGATCAATTCTTAATGCAAATCACCAATTTACTGTTCACAAAGTTGAGTCGTATTCTGACGTCTTTCAACTCAATAACCAAATTCGCATTAAATTAGAACAATACTTTCACAACGGAGAGATAGGCCTTAAACGTGCTAAAATGCTGATGAGATTTTTGGTAAGTAGTGGAGATGATTCACTTTCTTACCTTTCAGGTGCAAATTTAACTGCAAATCAAGCATTTAATAATATGAACGCGAACTGCTTGTCCTTGTCTATACTAACTCACGCTATTGCTAAGCAGCTAGGCTTACGCAGCCAATTTCAACAAGTACACATACCTGAATATTGGGATGAGAGCCAAGGCTATAGCCTGCTAACAGGCCACGTCAACATCAAAATTTTTGAAGTAGATATCACACAGGACTCAGTTAAAACTTTATATGTTAAACCAACTGCGGTCACTGTTGATTTTGATCCTAATAGCCGCTCTCAACACTTTAGTACTTCACCAATTAGTACAAATACTATCTTATCTATGTTCTATAACAACAAAGGAGCAATGGAAATGATTAGTGGTAACTTAGATATGGCATATAGCTACTACAAGGCAGCCGTAGAAAGCGATCCCTATCATGACGGCGCTTGGGGGAACCTCGGTATTTTATACCGTATAACAAACCAGTACGACCTCGCCGAGCGAGCCTATAATCAGGCCATTGCTATTAACCACGATAATCGAAATGCACTAAGTAACCTTGCTAAACTCTACCACCTGACGGAACGAGATCATGAAGCTAGCATTATTGAAGCAAATATCCATAATTTGAGAAAAAGCAACCCTTATTACATGTTGGTATTAGGGAACGAAGCCTTTAAACAAGGAGAGTTAAATCGCGCTAAGCATTTTTATCAAAAAGCTTATCAACTTGATCGCAACGTTCATGGTAGCTACTTTGGGCTGGCAAAAGTTGCCTATGAGCAAGGCGATAGAAAAAAAGCAGAGTATTACCTCAACAAGGCATACAAAGCATCTGTCTTCGAACACGACAAAGCGCGCTACGAAGGCAAACTGGCCTTATTGAGAGGAGTTGCTAGTAACCAATTGAATTTAACAGACAACGATGAGAGATAACAATAATAATGAAGAAATGTTCTTTCAAGCTAATCGGCATGATGCTGGCCGCGATATGTACCACGAATGTATTGGCTCAGTCGCGACATCAAGGTATTGCTAATGTTGATAATATATTGGTGCAAGATTTACAAGCTCTCACAAGTGCTCGTCACCAAGGCCGTAAAAGTGGTGCTCAATCGCCTAACATCAGTGCCCAATATATTTTTGCTGCTTTTGAGCAATTAGGTGGAAACCCGATCTATCAGCACTTTACCTTTAGAGCAGGTATTTTTAGTAAGGACGCAGGTCACAACGTCACGGCGATTTTACCTTGCACTCAACCTCGATGTGATAAGGCCATCGTTATCAGCGCGCATTACGACCATTTAGGAACCACAGGACAAAGACATTATCCAGGTGCCAATGATAATGCATCTGGCACCGCTGCAATGTTGCACATTGCGAGGCAACTTAGTAAAACAAATCGCGCTCGCGATATATTGTTTGTCGCAACCGATGCAGAAGAGCGCGGCTTACATGGAGCGAAACATTATGCCAAGCACCTTAAACGAGAAGTTGAGCTCAATATCAACCTTGATATGTTAGGAATAAATAACAACAACCGTTTATTTGCATTGTTTTCACCGGGTTTCAAGGAATATAAATCTGAGCTCCAGAACAAGGCGCAATCTTCAGTAAAATTGACCATAGTATCGTCACAACGACAAATTGAGCGTTATATAAATAACCCAAGAGTTGATTGGCACAAAGCAAGCGATCACTACGCCTTTTATCGCCAAGGGATCCCCTATATTTATTTTGGTATGGGTGAAGATAAACATCATCACACCACCAGGGATACACTAGAGAATATGGATCTAAATAAGTATCAGGCAGGGGTTAACCTCATCAATGACTTTATTTTGTCATTAACTCGTTCACCTTTTGACTCTACCAGCTGAATTTTTTGTGCTTTTGTCAGCTGCTTAACATGCCACTCAAGTTTTGCAGCTTGAGATTTAGTACCTGCAGCACATTGAAATTTTAACGTTAAGGGCCCTTTACCTTTTAAATTTTTTGCCCCCTTCCCAGCCTGATGCTGCTCTATGCGCCGCTCTACATTGGTTGTTATTCCTGTGTACCAATGACCAAAGCGCGTTTCTAGGATATATAAGCTCCAAATAGCTTGGTGATCCGTTTTATTGGGCTCGTTAAGTAACATTTTTCCTAGCACTAACAGGCTCTCCTCAAAATCTTATCAATGACTTCTACCACACATGGCAGCTCTTGCAACTTATCTGCGAACTTTTTACACTTAGTGCAGTCCAATTCCGCTAAGAGACTTTACCTTCTCTGTGCAATCGGTATCATGCAAATAACTGATAATAAGGATACACAATTTCATGCTGTCTAATAAAACCCTTTCTGTTTGGCTCAGTGCTGTAGTTATGACGGTATTTATGTCTGGCTGTTCAAGCTGGATTTATCGCATCAACGTGCCACAAGGTAATTTCTTAGAGCAGTCAGATGTAGATAAACTTCGCGTGCAAATGACCAGAGAGCAAGTGCTATATGTGCTAGGTACACCGCTTGCTAAAGATACTTTTAACAACAATATCTGGCATTACCAGTACGTATTTAATATTGATAGAGACTCAGAGGTCAGAAAGTCGTTTAGCGTTTATTTCGAGAATGACAAACTAGTTCGCGTGAGCGGCGACTTCGAAGAGCCGGAAGAATTTAACACCCCTTTAGACTCGTAAAGTCAAAGGGCACACATTGTTTCGTAGTCAAAGGGGAAAGGTATTTCCCCTTTTTTAATTAGCCTGAGGTTTGGATAAGGAATGAGCTAACTCATTGTTTTTAATACCACATTAAATTATACCCTTATCTAGCCAGACAGTTTTAGGGATAACAAGGCGAATTTACGCACCAATAGTTGGCTATTGGAAGTGAATTCAACGCAGTTAGCGCTAAAACTGGCTGCTAGAAAGGCATTAACTATCCGAAGCTCAGGTTAATTATTCCTTATCTCCTAAAGAGACAGGTCGCCCACCGGTAACTTTGCTTGCACGGCCCTCTTCTTTTGCTTTTTCCGCACGGCGTCTGCGCGCCTCTTTTGGGTCTGCGATTAATGGACGATAGATCTCTATTCTGTCACCGTCACTCACTACTTGATGTAATTTTACTGTGCGATTCCAGATCCCAAGCGTCAAGTCATTCGCATCTATCTCTGGGCATCTTTCTAATATCCCTGACTGTAGTACCGCTTGCTCAGCTGACGTCCCCTCAGGCACATCAACCGACAATGACGTCGCGCTGTCAGGCAATGCAAATACCACTTCAACCTTTATCATCATCTCGCTCCGTAAACAATTTTGGCTCGCTGGGTAAACGCAGATACCATATTCTTGGCCACTTCATTGAATAGCTTGCCAAACGCCATCTCAATTAATTTGCTCGCAAATTCAAACTCTAACTTTAAACTCACCTTACAAGCCTGTTCATCAAGCGCGGTAAACTCCCAGTAGCCGTTTAAAGACTTAAATGGCCCATCAACTAAACACATTTTTACTCGGTTGCCATCAAATTCATTTTTTGTGGTAAACCACTTTTTTAGGCCGGCTTTTGAAATTTCTAGGCTCGCGGTCATCCCTTGTTCATCATTGCTGATAACTTTTGCATCTGAACAATGCGGTAGAAATGCGGGATAAGCGTCAACATCATTGACCAATTCAAACATTTCCTTGGTGCTATACATCACCAAAGCACTTTTTTCTATCTGTGGCATAGACACTCCAAATCTTAATACAAGGATTTTACCAAGGTTTTGCAGATTTATCTTGTTTGCAGCCACTGACTAAGTAAAAATACGTCACATTAATGAAAAAGCGCTGTCTTAAAACAGGATTTATAGGTAGACTAAGCCATTATGGCAAAGAAAAATTCAAGTAAATCAAATAGCAATACCATAGCGCTAAATAAAAAAGCGCGTCATGAGTATTCACTACATGAAAAGTTCGAAGCAGGTATCGAATTACAAGGCTGGGAAGTAAAAAGTATCCGCGCCGGTAAAGTCAATATCTCAGATACTTACATCCATATCAAAAACGGCGAAGCCTATTTGTTGGCCAGTCAAATTCAACCGTTAAATAGTGCTTCTACACATGTGATATGTGATCCGCTTCGTTATCGTAAACTGTTACTAAATAAACGTGAAATCTCACGTCTTATCGGTGCAACCGAGCGTGATGGTTATTCTCTGATAGCCACAGCAATGTACTGGAAAAAGTGCTGGGTAAAACTCGAGTTCTATCTTGCGAAGGGTAAAAAGCAACACGATAAGCGTGCTGATATTAAAGACCGTGACTGGTCACGTGATAAAGAACGTTTGATGAAACACAATGTACGTTAATTTATTTTAATATACGAACAAAACGAAAAAAGCAGGCTAAGCCTGCTTTTTTGTGCTTGATATTAAGTTAAGCGTAAAGCGCTTAACCTTTGTACTTTTGCATCACAAGTGTTGCGTTAGTACCACCAAAGCCAAAGCTGTTGGACATCACGGTGTTAAGCGGTCCATCACGGCGCTCTGTGACAATGTCTAAACCTTGTGCTTGTTCGTCCAATTCATCAATGTTAATTGATGGTGCAATAAAGTCATTATCTAGCATCAGCAAAGAGTAAATCGCTTCATGCACACCAGCCGCACCGAGTGCGTGGCCTGTCATCGCTTTAGTTGCACTAATAGCCGGAGAATTATCGCCAAACAACTCTTGAATAGCACCTAACTCTTTCACGTCACCAACTGGTGTTGAGGTACCGTGCGTGTTTAGGTAGTCAATCGGTGCATCAAGACCTTGCATCGCTTGTTTCATACAACGTACAGCGCCTTCACCTGATGGTGCTACCATATCGTAACCATCTGATGTTGCACCATAACCAACGATTTCAGCATAAATGTGCGCGCCGCGAGCAAGTGCGTGTTCTAGCTCTTCAACTACCACAATACCGCCACCGCCAGAGATGACGAAACCATCACGATTTGCATCGTACGTACGTGATGCGCGCTCAGGCGTTTCATTATACTTAGTTGACAACGCACCCATGGCATCGAATTCCATCGCCAATGTCCAGTGTAGCTCTTCACCGCCACCAGCAAAGATAACATCTTGTTTGCCTAGTTGAATTTGTTCAACAGCATTACCAATACAGTGTGCTGATGTTGCACATGCAGAGCTGATTGAGTAGTTCACACCTTTAATTTTAAATGGTGTTGCCAAACACGCAGAAGTCGTGCTTGCCATGGTGCGTGGAACCATATAAGGCCCTACACGCTTTACGCCTTTTTCGCGCAGAATATCAGCTGCTTCAACTTGGTACTTAGACGAACCACCACCAGAACCTACGATAAGGCCTGTGCGTTCGTTTGATACTTGCTCTTCTGATAGCCCTGAATCTTCAATTGCTTGCGCCATCGAGATATAGGAAAACGCTGCCGCGTCCCCCATAAAGCGATGTGCCTTACGGTCAACGAGAGATTTTACGTCGATATCTATTTTACCAGACACTTGGCTACGTAGGTTGTAGTCTGCAAATTCTTGGTTAAAAGCAATACCGCTCTTACCTGCTTTTAATGACTCTAAAACTTCTTGCTTGTTGTTGCCGATGCTCGAAACAACACCGATCCCCGTAATAACGGCTCTTCTCATGGGTTTATTCCCTTCGATATTACAAATTATGCGTAGTATACGCTGAATTTTAGCGCCAAGTGGTCAGCTTTCCAGCGTACACATGTACTCTGAACCTAAATAACTAAAAATGCAACCAGACTATTGAGTCGAAAGACAGTAAAATAGTTCCCAAATAGTCGAACATAGAGTCTTTCATGATAAAAAACGCTCAAATACACTTCAACGATGCTGGTACCCCTGTTGCCGATAGTTTTGACGATGTCTATTTTTCCAACGATGATGGGTTAGCTGAGTCACATTACGTCTTTTATACTCAGAACCATATCGACGAGCGGTTACAAAATCATGGCAAAGACCGATTTGTCATCGCAGAAACTGGTTTTGGTACTGGATTAAACTTTCTCAACGCTTGGTATCACTTCAACCAGCGTAGCAAAGACGCATGCGTTAACCAACTCCACTTTGTCTCATTTGAGAAATATCCAATCCATATCGATGATTTAGTTAAAGCGCTACAAGCTTGGCCTACGCTTGCCCCGCTCGCCGAAAAACTCTGCCAGCAATATCCGATGGCCCTTGAAGGATGCCATCGCCTAGAGTTTGATAATGGTCAAGTGACCTTAGATTTATGGTTTGGTGATATTCACGATAATTTACCACAACTAAGTTTCGAACAAGCCGGATTTGTCGATGCGTGGTTTTTAGATGGCTTTGCTCCGAGTAAAAACCCAGATATGTGGCAACAAAGCTTATTTGATGCCATGGCCAATATGAGCCGGGATAGCGCTACTTTAGCAACATTTACCGCAGCGGGTTTTGTCCGCAGGGGACTACAAGACGCCGGCTTTGCGTGCAAAAAAGTCAAAGGGTTTGGTCGCAAACGCGAAATGGTGGTCGGAACGCTGAGCCGTGCCAATAAAAACTCCAATACTCCAGCGTATTACAGCACCACACCGCGTAAGCTAGAGAGTATCGCTATTATTGGCGGCGGTATTGCCTCAAGTTGTTTGTTGTATCACCTTAGTAAACGTGATCTTGGCGCAACACTTTTTTGCCAAGACGACGCGTTAGCCAAAGGCGCTTCTCACAATCGTCAAGGCGCGCTATATCCAAACCTGCAAGCAGATCACACGCCATCGAGCGAGCTTTACGCCCACAGCTTTTTATATGCAAAGCGCCTTTATCAGCATATTGCAAATACAGGCTACCACTTCGCACACGATTGGTGTGGCGTACTCTTGCAGTCCGTTAGTGAGGCCAAACGAGCGCAACATCAAAACCTAGCCGAAAAGGCAACTTGGCCACATGATTTAATTCATGCCGTCGACGCCAAGCAGGCTTCAGCTATCGCA
Organism: Pseudoalteromonas sp. Of11M-6; assembly: GCF_022347905.1. Lineage (NCBI taxonomy): Bacteria > Pseudomonadati > Pseudomonadota > Gammaproteobacteria > Alteromonadales > Pseudoalteromonadaceae > Pseudoalteromonas > Pseudoalteromonas sp. Of11M-6. The sequence goes on from NZ_JAKRFW010000017.1 coordinate 53,072, forward strand.
AACACCATGCTGCCCTACGGTGGACTCTATATTCCAGAGGCCGGTTGGCTAAACCCTGCAGAGGTAACGCAAGCAGTGTTTGATGCAGCTCACGCGTTAAAAGCAGTTTCGACTTATTTTAATACTGACATACAAAAGCTCGAAAAAACCGAGAGCGGCTGGCTGTTACACAGTGAAGATAATACGTTTGGGCCGTTTTCAGATGTATTTGTCTGTGGCGGTGAGCACTCTGACCGATTCGAGCAAACCAAACATGTTCCTTTACACGGCGTCCGCGGTCAGGTCTCTCATGTTGATGCAGGAGAAGAATCACAAAAACTCAATACCGTACTTTGCCATAAAGGGTACTTTACTCCTGCAATGGATGGGCAACATTGTATGGGCGCGACATTTGAAAAAAACAGCAAAAGCCGAGAGATAAAAGCTGAAGATGATGCAGCTAACCGTGCCCAGCTTGAACGCTTTTACAAAGACACGGAGTTAGCCGCGAGTCTTGGCGAAGTCACCTCGGCAAAAGCCGCTGTACGTTGTTGTTTTAACGATCATTTGCCTATGCTTGGTCAAGTCCAGCATAACGATGACTTTTGCTCGGCCTTTGCCAATTTAAGAAAGGGAAAACACTATGGTTTTGGAAATCCAGCACTACCCTATCAAGGAATTCATATTGTTACCGGTTTTGGCGCACGAGGACTGTGCAGCGCTCCGCTGGTTACTGAGCATTTAGTTGCAACTCTACTTGGCGAAGCAAGACCTTTAAGCGAGCGAGTAAATCAGGCAATCCACCCTGCCAGATTGCTCGTCAGAGATTTAATTAGAAGTAAAATCTAATAATGGCTAAGGCATAACATCACCTAGATCTAGATATTATGCCTTAGCGCTATACGCCCATTACACGGTAGAATTTCAATATCAATTGCTAACGGAGGAGAGCGCATAACAACTAGGCTTTCTCGGGCAGCTTTTTCCTCGAGTACAAATCACCCGAACTGAGCCCTCAAGTCCTCTTTCAATCCACTGGATATTTAAAATCTTGGCGACACGGAGTAATTGGGTTTTCATATGATAGGGCACCACGCTCGCGCCACCATGGCTAATACAAGCTTTTTGTAACTCTCCAATCAAGGCGTCAGCATCAATCCCTTGTGCATTAATAGCAGGATTGAGATCAAGACCCGCGCACAGCACCCTTGGACGATTCGCAACATCAACAATTTTTACTGACTCACAGCAATACAGACGCGGTTTGCCATTGACGTTCAGGATCGAAAGCTGAGCACTGGCACTATTGCTATCATCATGAAATTTACGAAATACGGCCCAGTGCTGACACGGATCGGCAACGCTACGCATATTGCCCCAAGGTAAGGGAATGCCATTGCCCCGATACACCGCCTTGAGTTTACCGGCTTGATAAGCATCAAAATAATGCCAATGTGGATAAGGTGAAACCGATGTCATTCTGCGCATTGCGACGGAAGCAGAAATACCAAGTTGCTCATGGACGCGTACATCGTAACCTCGGCTTTCGAGTAACTGCCGAAATGGTGTACGGGGACACAATAAGGCCCCTGCAAAGAAGCTCGATTCAAAATCCTGCCACGCGCTCAAAATATCCTGAGCATTTGGAGTATCATGATCGGGGTTATCGTTACTTTTACGACTTTCTCCAGTAGTGAGTACACATTCTAAACCTTCACTATTGTGAAGTACGGCATGGCCAATATGAACGGCTAAATCGTATTTCATTCTCGCGGAATGTGCGTGCAATGCGCGATTTATAAACACCATGTTTGGCTCTTTGAAATAAGAAGTGATCATCCCCTCTCCGTCAGGCGATGATTGCTCAAACCACTCCACTTTTCGACCTTTTGCTATCAAAATTGCCATGAGATCATCACAGCTGAGATAGAGATTTTTACCTCCCACTTCATCGGCTGCTCGCTCTAAATCAGGAAAGTGGTTTTGATGGTGTTCTTGGTGGGCACGGATCAAAAGGTGCGCAAACTGCCTACCACTGATCCCCGCTTGGGATAGCATTTCTGGAATCGCAATTTGTAATATCTCTTTGGCAAATAGAAAGTTGGGCTCTAAAGCCATCCCCATTATCCCACCGAAATTGCCTTTATCTGGCGCTATCTCCGGTGCTTCAGGTTGACTGTCTAAAAACCACTCAATCGGTTTTTGAAATACATTAGAGAAGTTTTCGAGCATCGCTTCGCTTGGTGTACGCTGGCCTCTTTCAATCATTGACAGGTAGGAAACGGAAGGCGCGCTGGTTGGATCTTGCTTAACACATCGAGCCGATAAATCTTCTAAAGTCAGATGGTTACGCTTTCTTAGATTTCTTATTTTAGTACCCAAAAAGTGAGACTTTCTAATTAAGCTTGCAACTTTTGCCATGATTTCACACCCCATTTTTGTGAAATTCACACTGTGAAATTCTTTTTGTGAAATTATTTGAATATTTAACTTACACTCAAAATGTACACGAAACAACCAGAATATATTTCCCAATTTATGACAACATGAACAAGTGAGGTGGATCATGGCAGCGCAATTACAACCGCATACAGAGCAACCAATTGACGATACGAAAGCGCAACAGTCAATGCTGGCAAAACAGTATCTTGATGAACAATGTCCTTTAGAGTTTGGCTCACACATGGAGGTGACAGACTATGTGGTTTACTACAATCACCTGCTTGCGTTTTTTGCCAACGGCACCCATTGTGGTTTAAAAAATTGTAGCCAATTCGTCGCGCTTTGCGGTCACCGAGAAACGCCTGAGGCTGTTTTGCTAAAACAGGACGATGGCTTACATATTGAAATTACCTTCAATCGCACCGGAATGCTCGGCCAATTTGATAGCGCCCATATCGAAGATATCATCGTCGAAACGCCACTGGCGTCTGTGGTTGGTAAAAAGACTAAAACCCAGCTACAAAAACTATGGATGAGCTTTTATCACGGGGTGCAACAACCAGCAGGAAAAGCCTGTTATCGTGCCAAAAATGGGGATGATTATGAACTTTGAGTAAACACTCGATAATTTGTAATCAAATCGCTCAAACATTCAGTAAGTTTTAAGCTAAGCTAATTAAAATACCGCTCTTTTTTCGACTGAGCACATGACTAAATTGCTTAATTTTCTAAAAAACATTAACTGGATGCTTTGGGCGCTCATACTTGGCATTTTTGCTGGTTTAGTTTTCGGTGAACGGTTATCATTTTTAAAACCTATCGGTACAGGTTTTGTAAACCTGATGCAAATCACCATTCTCCCCTATATTGTCGTCAGCCTTATCGTGGGTTTAGGCAAATTTAATCCCGAACAGGTTAAAAGTATTCTTGCAAAAGCGGCGCTAGTCATGGTCTCCATTTGGGTGGTAGGTCTTGCTGTGATCTGGTGCTTTATTATGACATTACCAGCGCATGATGCCGGGACCTTTTTCTCCCCGGCACTGGTCGCCGCTGCTCCCGAAGTAGACTTCGTCAAACATTATATTCCCGCTAATCCATTTGCTTCTATGGCGGAAGGTAATGTACCTGCCTTAGTCATATTTTGTATTGCGCTAGGTATGGCACTTATTTCTAATCAAAAGAAAAACCGTTTACTGGATGTGTTAGAAGTCGTCGGTCAAGGTCTGTCGGTGATTTCCAAGAAGATCATTGCCATCTTCCCTATCGGCATTTTTGCGATGACTGCAAGCACCGCAGGTACGATGAGCGCAGAAGAATTGTCTGAATTGCAAGTATACTGGGTTGTCGTTTTATGTGTCGGCGTGTATTTGATGTTAGTACTACTCCCTATGCTTGTTGCCGCACTCACCCCTGTTAAATACCGCGACCTCATCATGGTTATGCGCAATGCATGGATCACCGCATTTAGTACCGGAAACGTTTTTATTGTATTGCCAGTGATCACCGAGGGGATCAAAGATCATTTACGCAAAATTAAGCAAAGCGACGAAAGCTCTGATCACATCGCTGAGGTGTTAGTGCCTATCGCTTATACCTTCCCGAGTTTAGGAAAGCTTACGACCCTCATTTTTGTCTCTTTTGCAGCATGGCTTACCGGCAACCAAATCGGCATCGAACAAATTCCTAATGTGTCTTTGTCGGCGATGCTAAGTTACTTTGCTAACGTACATATCGCTATTCCCTATTTGCTCGATACCTTGCGTGTCCCGGCTGATACTTATCAGTTATATCTATCGATGTCAATACTCACCGCAAAGGTGGTTTCACCGACCACTGTGGTATATATCTTCGCATTTGTATTTTTATGTATTTTCATCAACCGTAGACAATTACACCTAAAACGCGTGCGCTCGGTTTATTATTTAACGCTACTATCTGCACTACTCCCAGCATTTATGTTGTTGAGTTTTACGGCAAATAATTACCTCGGTAAACAAACTAAATCGGCCGATGAGGCCATTGCTAATATGGTGATCTCAGATACCGTCCCTGCTCATGTGCTTAGCTATGTCCCTAAAGCATACCAAAGTGGTGAGTTGTCTTTGACGAATATCGATGTGATTAAAAAACGTAACCTGCTGCGTGTCGGATATCTTATCGATAATGTGCCATTTAGTTACTTTAATCAAAAAGACCAGTTAGTGGGTTTTGATGTCAGCCTAGCACATAGGCTCGCATCCGACCTTGGGGTTAAAATCGAGTTTATTCCTTTTAAAAAGCCACAACTGGCAGAGTATCTCAACAAGGGATATTTCGATATTGCAATGTCCGGCCTTGAAATTAATATTGCCGACTTACAAAGCGTGCGCTTTAGTGACAAGGTATTGGAACTGCAACTAGCGCTCTTGGCCAAAGATCATGATTTGAAGAAGTTTGCTGACAAGTCAGCCCTACTTACGCTTGATAAGCTGAATTTAGCTCACGTTGAGTATGCTCCGTTACTCAAACAATTGGCGCAGCAAAACCCTAAGGTAAAAGTATCCGGTATTAACAATTTGCAAAGCTATTTTAAGCACCCAGAAAGATATGACGCCTTAGTGATCAGCGCAGAGGCGGGCTTTGCATGGAGCATGTTTTACCCTGAGTTTGGTGTTGTGGTCCCGGAAGGGGCGAGTTTGAAATACCCCGTTGGATTTGCTGTCGCCAAGCGTAATCAAGATTTACTGAGTTATGTAAATGCGTGGCTGACTATACAGCATACCAATGGCCGTATTGAAAAAACTTATGATTACTGGATCTTAGGAAAAGGTAGTGTACAAAAGCAAACTCGCTGGTCGTTAATGGATGAACTTGAAATCGACCCTAACACACTTATTGATAAACTGAAGTTCTAATACTAACGGAATAAAAAAACGCCGTCAGTTAACACATTAACTGACGGCAAGTCTACTCACTGGGCGAGCTAGCTTTCAAGCTCACTTTAACCTTAGCCAAACCACAAAATAAAACAAGTTTTTAACAAAAAATTCATTATTTTGATAGCCGACTTCGCAAACCACTACTGCGACTTACACTTCGATTCATACCCTGCACTATCACTTTATATTGCGCCACCAATTCAAACTGCTGTTTAGCTCGGGTGATCCCAGTATAAATAAGCTGGCGATTTATCCCCTGCTGCGCACGTTGAATGGGTGGTAGTATCATTGCCGTGTAAGCAAACTCAGAGCCTTGCGATTTGTGGATCGTCATCACGTATACTCTATCAAAGCTCGGCAATCTTGCAGGATAAAAGCGCCTAACGCAGCCCTGTTCATCAATAAATGATGCCTGTAGCTCACCCTGTTCATCGCGTAAAATAATCCCGATATCACCGTTAAACAGTTTCAACTGGTAATCGTTTTGGGTGATCATAATGGGCATACCAACGTAAAACCGTCCTGTCGGTTGCACTAATCCCATTTGACTAAGCTTAAGCTCTATTCTGCGATTTAACTCGTTCACACCGTAAGGGCCTTCTCTCACGGCCGCAAGCAATTGATAACTGGCAAACTCGCTATGAATGATGGCCTCACTCTCACCATGATGAATGGCAAGAAGGTATCGTTGGTATTGCTCCGCCGCTCTGGCAATTAGGGCATTGTAGGTTTCACTATTTAATTCATGATGATGTATATCGCTATAACCTTGCCCCAGCACGCTGTCTAATTGCCGCTTATTGTTACTATTTACGGCAAATGCTAACTGACCAATCCCACTTCGACTGTCAAAACGGTGACTTTTTTGTAAAAACGCCAGATTATCTTCCAACATAAAGTCAGCGCTGGTATCACCCGACTCAGGCAAGTTTTGTTTACTCAACTCAACTAGTTTTGCTTTCAGTGCCTGACTGTAATGTGGTGCTTGCCCAAGCGCTAAGTTTTCACATAAGTCGCTGAGTACGTTACCAGTATCTACCGATGCGAGCTGATCTTTATCGCCAAGCAAAATAAGCCGTGCATGTTTTGGTAGTGCATCCACCAGCTTAGCCATAAGCGATAAGTCCACCATGGATGCTTCGTCAACAATCAGCACATCAACATGCAGCGGGTTATCTTGATTGTGACGATAGTGAACGCTATTAGGAATAACGCCTAATAAGCGATGAATAGTTTGCGCCTGCTCCGGCAGTAAGTCGGCAAGCGCTGGCGGCAGGTTTAACCTCGCTTTCGCACCAATAATTGACTCACTGAGCCTCGCAGCCGCTTTGCCGGTTGGCGCCACTAGCTTGATGGTCAACGGCGCACTGTTATAAAGCGATTGTAAAATCGCAAGCAGTTTTGTGACCGTCGTGGTTTTTCCCGTACCGGGGCCGCCCGTGATGACACAAAATCGCTTAATGATAGCAAGCGTACAAGCCACTTTTTGCCAATCAATGTCTTCTTCACTGGCTGGAAAAAACGATGCCAACAGTGCACCCAGTTTTGCTTCGTCCAGCGTTACATCGGCTTTCGCCAACATTTCAAAGTGTCCCGCAAGCCTTGCTTCATAATTTGCTAATCTCGCCAAGTAGAGCTTATCAGCGTATAGCCGAAGCGGCTTATCTTCACCGATCGCAGGATGCTGTGCGAGCGCAGCAACGGCTATACCTGTGCTTGAAAATGGCGACAACTTTACAGATTCATCCGCAACCGCGTAGCTGAGCTCAAACGGATCCTGATAATTAATACTGTCTAACTCTAAACAACTATGCTGACGTCCATGAGCGATTAATAATAGTAAAAATACATAGAAGTAATCGTCGTAGCCTTGCTGATTCAACAACTTGGCTAACGCGATATCGGCTTTACCAACTCGTTTGTGTTCAAGCAATAACGCTATAAAGCTATGATGATCGAATGCCTCAAAGTCCATACTTAACTGACTCATACAGACTCCTCAAATAATGCATCTAATTCTAACACCTGCTCTACGCTTAACTGATTGAAGAAAATCCCCTGATTGTCCGGTAATGCACGTAAGAACAAATAGTAGTTTCCACCTAAATGCTGCTCAGGGTTATAGTCCACGAGGCGCTGCTTTAACAAGCGGTGAAGTGCCACGGTATAAATCATATACTGTAAATGATACTGATGAGACGACATCGCGGCATTGAGGTTATCGTAGTGATAATCTTCTGGGCTATCGCCAAGGTAGTTGGACTTGTAATCGAGAACAAAAAACTGTCCTTGCCACTTGAAGATTAAATCAATAAACCCTTTCAACATGCCTGTCACATCATCAAAGTTTAAAAACGACTTTTGTCCAGTAATGTCACTGAGGATCTTGTTCAGCTTCACCGCACTGAGTGGTTTTAGTGGCAAGTAAAACTCCATTTCAACAATGCAGTCGTCCGGTGGCAGCACACCAAGTTGTAAATGAGGATGTGGCGCAAGAGATACAGCCAAGCAGCTTGTTATCCAACGCTCAGCTGTCTCTTGCCATTCAGTCGCGATACCGAACTTATCCAAAGATTTAGTGACCGCTTCGGTCAGGGTATACTTATCTTCGTTTTTGGGGGAATGCGGCGCGGTAAAATCTATAAGCTCAAAGATTTCGTGCAAACAGCTGCCCGGCTTAGCCCCCTTAGGAAAAGTATAAGAGGTTTTTTCCCGCTCTTGGCGCTGCTCAGGCAAGTCCAGTAAATGGTTTTCGTCCACGGCCCCGGTTGGTTTATCACCATGATGCGTGTGATAGCTTAGCTGGCTAAAGCTTGTGGTACGCCAATGTCGTTCAACCTGACCGCTGAAGGTTTTCGCAGACAGAGCTAAAGGCTTGTCTTCAAGTCTGGTGTTTATCGCTTGCTGTGGCGTGGTGATTTCATCTAATCTTACACATTCCATTGCCGCATGTGCTTTACATAACTGGCTTAAGGCACTTTGCCAAGCCTCGGCACTGTCGAAAGTTTCCGTGCCAAACAAGGCAAATCCTAAGGCCGTTTTGTGCAGTGCAGACTTTTTACTACGCCCTTGTTGAATGTCGTAAAGCCCAAGCTCGCAATAATGCACCGCTCGCGTCAACGCAACGTAAAGTAAGCGAATATCCTCAGCCAGTCGTTCTTGCTCTGCTTTTTCTTTCGCGTCATCACTGGCTTCAAGGTCGACAACTAACTTATCCCCTTGGTGGTAAACTAACGTATCAGGCTCACGAAACCCAAGTGCAAATGGCATAAAGACAATCGGATACTCCAAACCTTTTGATGCGTGCATGGTCACAATTTTCACCAAATTGGCATCGCTCTCTAAGCGAATTTGGCTGCTGCCACTCTGAGCATTATTTAGCTGCGATAAAAACCAACGTAACACACGACCCGTGCCATCAAGCTCTAATTGCTTATGCTGTAAAAGCTCAGCCAAATGACGGAAGTCAGTAAGCCAACGCTCCACTTCCATTCCCTGCTGCTGCCAAATCACTGGCAGCTCACAAGTTATCAATAAGTGTTCCAGCATCGCCATTGCACCAGAGCGATACCACAGCTGTGTTAACTCACTAAATAGCTGCAAATAACCTTGCCACTGCTGTTCATTAAACTGCAAGTCGTACAGTGCTTGGTTGTTTAAATAAAATAATGGTCCCGCAAGCACGCCTCTGAGCGCCGCTTCGTCGTAACTCCCGTGCAGTACATCAAGCAGTTGATACAACGCGATTGCTAGCGGCTGCCTAAATACACTATCTCTGGCAAGGTACACACTGGCAATATCGAGTTGATTTAAGGCTCGTTTTATCAAGCTCGCTTCTATGCGGTCGCGAACTAACACACAGATATCCGCTGGCACAACTGGGTTTTCGCCAATCTTCGCAACCCCCGACCGCCCTTGCTCGATAAGCGCTGCAACTCGACCAGCGAATGCTTGGCTTAGCCGCGCTTGCGCGGCGCTTTTGTTAAGCGTTTCATCCTCACTTGGTAATACACTAAAGCGCAGAGCTGACGACTTTTTAGACGCGATAGTAAATTGCGCATCCTCGGCTTTACCTTGCGCGCTCACCTCAATGAAAGGGATATCTTTGTTGTAGATAAAACTATTGGGGTGACGAGTAAATATCGTATTCACTGCGGCAACCACGTCACTATCGGAGCGATAATTGGTTGCAAGCGTATACTGCCTGTCTTGCGCGACTCCTTGCTTTGCACCGATATAAGTAAAAATATCCGCCCCGCGAAAGCCGTAAATGGCTTGTTTTGGGTCGCCTATCAAGGTTAATGCCGTATTTTCCTTTGCGTAAACTCGGCTGAAGATCCCATATTGTATGGGATCGGTATCCTGAAACTCATCTATCATAGCAACCGGATATTGCAGTGCGATTTTTTCGGCTAAGCGCTCACCACTATCGCCCATCAGCGCTTGATACAGCTGCTTAAGTAAATCGTCGGGAGAGATCAAGCCATATTCTTCTTTGTGGGCGTGAAGCAAAGCTCTTACCTCAGTCACCGCTTGTTGCACTAACGCGAATTTAAGCCCACTCCCGACCAATTGGTGGAGCTCTGCCAAGGTATCAAAGTGACGAATAAGTTCGTGCTCCAGCGGCGTTGTATTCTTTTTATATTGAGCAACATCAGCAAGGCTTTCACTGCCCCAAAGTCCAAACGAGTGATTGCTGCTACCAAACTCAAACCACCACTGCTCACTGTTGACATAATTCTCAAGAGCTTGAAGGTTATCCTTTCGCCCTGGTGCACGATTGCCTGCCAGCCCCGATTTTTTCAACACATTGATGTAGTCAGTTTTGACTATTTCGGCCTTTAGCCACAGTGCTAATGTTTGGTATTTTTCACGTGCGGCAAACACTGCATCTAAGGAAACAGAGGGTTTAATTTCGGCATTTTCTCTTGCTAATAACGGTCTAACTTGCTTCGCCAGTGCATAAGGCGTAGCAAATTGCTCTATCACAGCCTGTGTTTTTTCTGTGTCTAGCGGGTAGACAAAACGTCGCCAATGATCTGCCATCGCGGCATCAATCAGCTCGCTCTCATCGAGAATAAATTCGAGGTTAAATGCCACCTTAGACTCAAAAGCGTGTTGCTTCAGCATTCTTTGGCAAAAGCCATGAATGGTGAATATCGCGGCCTCATCCATTGACTTAGCGGCAGCATCAAGGAGATCAAAGGCGCGCTTTTTATCTTCAATTTGCGCCAAAATGGCATTGATCAGTTCATCTTTACAGACTTCACCTAGTAGCACGTCTCGAGCTTGAATAATGCGTTTTCTCACTCGGTCTTTGATCTCTTGTGTTGCCGCTTCTGTGAAAGTTACCACTAAGATTTGTTCAACGCTTAACGGCTCATGTTGTTGATCAGAAGTGCGCAAGCCTAGTAAATAACGCAGATATAAACCGGTGATGGTGTAAGTTTTCCCCGTGCCTGCACTGGCTTCAATTAGGTTTTGGCCACTTAAAGGCATAGTAATGGGGTTAAGCATCTCCATGACGTACCTCCTCAGCGGCATTAAGAATAGGTGTTAACAAAGTAAGGCTAAGTGCGCAAAAACGCGCTTCATGAGCTGACAAATCGCTAAAGCATAGTTGAACATAGGGATCTTCTCCCTCTCCTCGACCAACATATTGCGGCTTAAATTTATATGCGGCCTTTTTAATATCCTGTGTCTTGGCGTATTCCATGCTAGAACTTGGGAAAAATGCCACAGGTTCGCTCAGCGCTTGTTTATAAAAAGCCAGCCACTGCTCCAAATATTGCTGAGCTTGTGGTTGTGAAATAGCGGTAAAGTGCACGCTTTGATCTAGCCCAACAATATAAGTCGTGACTTCATGCCCCATTACGCAAGCCGCGCAGTGATGTAAAAACCCTTTAATTAAATCTTTCGCTTTAATACTGGCGCTGCGATAGTACACTTGCCTGTTTTCATACACACAATCAAGCCAGCCAACCAGCAAATGCTCTGCAATACCAAGTTTTAGCTCTAGAGGCTCCTTTGCTTCATTAAGCAAAGGCGTTAGTACCTTAACCATAGGCTCAACGCGGGTCAGCAGCCCCTCTAGCTGTAGTTTGCCGATGTTCGCTTGTGGCAGCGAGCCTCGTTGTAAAATCTGTTCAAGATTTAAGGACCGTTGTTGTAGCTGAGCATCCAGCACTTCATCTAAATATTGATAGCGCTCCAATGCATCTAAGGCGAAAGGCTCTTCATCAAGTGTTAACGCTTCTATTGGTTTGAGTTTAATGCCCAGCGCTTGCTGATAAAATAACTTTTGCGGCTCGCAAACGCCTCGCAGCAAATCGCTAAACTCAATTTCTGCGTCTAAAACTGGTACTAACGGTTTTACCTCATCAGCATGCGCCGTCCTATGCTGCCAAAGCCAAGTACGATTGTAGCTCTGTAGTGAGCCCGCTTTAAAATGTTCGGGATTAAAAGGTTGTAATGGCAGCTGTGAAGTTAATCGAGTGACTAAAGACTGCTTTGGCATGTCTTCGAAGTAAAAGCTGCGATCTAAATATTCTGTCAATTCGCTGACTAAAACGGATGGCACTTGGGCTTCGTTGTTAAAACAAGAGCGGCCAATATAACTGATATACAAGTTTTCTCGAGCACTGAGTAAGGCTTCTAAGAACAAGTATCTGTCGTCTAGTTTTCGTGAGCGATCGCCTTTACGTCTCGTGGAGTGTGCGACTAAATCAAAACCAATAGGCTGCACGGTACGAGGATAGTCCGCGTCATTTAGACCAAGCATACACACCACTTTAAATGGAATAGCACGCATCGGCATCAGCGTACAAAAGTTTACCGCTCCGGCTAAAAAGCGCTGCCCAACCCCTTTTTCTCTGACGCCTTGCTTAACCAAATACGCTAATATTTTTGCTGAGACTGGCGCTTGAATATCGCCATTTTCATGGTGTTTTTCGATATTCTCTATAATCTGCTCAAGCTTAAGTAAATCCCAACTCTGTTCAGATTCTGACGAGTAAAATAGCGCCATGGCTTCACGTAGAATTGCTGCAAAACTCGTTAAGGTCTTTTCGCTGCTGAGTTGTAGTTTTAACCAGATAAGCGCATCAACAAAGCCGATAAGCTTGTTAAGTACCGCCACCGACATACCTTCGACTTCATCAGCAGGATAAATGGAAGCGAACGGCGTCTGTTCATCGTTTGTTGCAACCCCTAAGAGCAAACGGTTGAGTCCATGCTGCCACGTATTTAGTGGTATTTTTGGCAAGCCATATTCGCTTTTATGGCTGTCGTTTAGGCCCCATTTAACACTGACCTGATCAAGCCAATAGCGAATTAAGTCAAACTCATGGCTTTCAAGGTTAAACTGTTCGGCGATCGGCGCAACGCCCAGCAAATCGAGAATATCCGACACGCAAAAACGGTTATTGGGTAAGTCTGTCAACGTTACAAAAGACGTTAAAATAGGCCGCTCTTGCTCAATTGCAAGATCAGAAATCGCATAGGGGATCCGCAGATTGTCCTCACTACTGTCAAACACAGCTTTAATAAATGGCGAATAGGTGCCCACATCAGGCATCATGACGATAATGTCTTTAGGCGTCAGACTAGGGTTTTGTTCAAACTGATTGAGTAAATAATCATGGAGCCGCTCGACCTCACGCAGTGGCGTATGGCAATCCTGAAAAACGATACTGGTATCATCGGCCATAATGGGTAACTTGCCCTGCTGCGAAACAAACCAATTTGGATCAGCAGTTAACGACTCTCCTTTAAATGCCAACTGGTAGATCTCTTGCTGAACCTGACCAAGCAGACTGTCATCAAACGCGTCATCAAATCCATCAATCCAACTGGCATCAAGCTGCAATAATTGCTCAAAATAGTCACGCCCGAGCTTTCCCCATGAAGAGAGTAGTGGATTGCCAACGTAATAATACTCGCCGTCTTTCGCTTCGAGCTCTGGCATTTTGGCGTATTTTGCGGCGACTTTAGCTTGAGTCTTCTCATCGACTAAATCCCCCCAGTAGTGTTCACTAGGGTTAAAAAAGAATAAAAATACATTCGTTTTTTGGCCAAGCGCTTGAAAAATATCAAGTTGGCTGGTTGATATTGCCGACAATCCAAATATACAGATCCGCTCGGGAAGCTTGCCCCTTGGTGCATTGGCCAGCCCTTGCAGTAACTTATCGTGCATGTTGGCACGGTGATATGGACTTTGTTCAAGCGCTTCAACATGGCTAACTAAGCGACGCCAGAGATCAGGCTGCCAAGGCGCGATGGCTTCAACATCCACATCGTTCAGCGTATCTTGGCCCTGATCCCAAAGCTCAATCCACTGGGGGCGATACATTAAATATTGGTCAAAAACGTCGGCAATTTTTTCACACAACGCAAAGAGTTTAATTCCTGAAGGGTCGTCACCTAAATAGTGCTTAAGCGCAATATATTGAGGCTTATCAATGCAGCCGGGTAATAGCGTAAATAGTTTCCAAGTCATATTGCCTTTATTAAAAGCGGATTCCTTGGGAACATCATCAATGAAATTTTGATATAGCTTCCAAATGAAGCTAGATGGTAATGGAAAGTCGACTTGTGCACTTATCCCTAAGTGTTGACTCATGCCTAGTTTGAGCCAGTCAGACATACCAGGAGATTGTACTAACACCACTTCTTTTGCAAAAGGATTTGCGAGCGGTGCCGATTTTATGAGTGTGCAGAGTTGTGCCTGCAAGATTTCCATTCGATTCGATTGGATGATGTGTAACATGTTGTCTGCCATGCAGTTTAACGCTGTATTAAGTGTATCGGAATCTTCCTATAAGCGGTAGTTATTGAAGTTATTGCGAGTGCGCTTGAGTAGAAAATCAACAACCGCCGCTTCTCAGAAACACTTTTATACCTATTTAACCTGAGTTTCGTATAATTAATGCCTTTCTAGCAGAAAGTTTTAGCGCTAACTACATTGCATTCACTTGTTCTAAATGAGAAATTTTTAACACAGCCAGCGTCAGATTTAATCCCTCAAATTGAGCACCTTATTAAACCAAATTGGTATTAGAACAAATCTATATCAGAGCTCTCTTCCGGCGCTTCAATTTTATGCTCAGACAGCAACGCTTCGTAAAAACAAAGCATATCGCGACCGTTATCTTTTGCGTAATAAAGTGCTTTGTCGGCATTTTCAAGCACAGTGATAGGGAAATCATATGGACTAATGCGAGACATTCCAACACTGACGGTGAGCTTTTTTACGAATGGAAAGTGAGTATTTCGTACCAACTCCATAAACTCGTCCATCTTAGCTTTTATCGAATCGTAATCGGTTGGCTCAAAGACCAGTACAAATTCTTCGCCACCGAAGCGAAACAATAAGTCTGTGGATCGAAAAAACTGACGCATACGCTGCGCTAATAACAGTAAAACTTCATCTCCGCATACATGTCCATAGTTATCGTTGACTTTTTTGAAGTGATCGATATCCATGATAGCAAGCCACGAGGTTGCGCCTTTATGCACCGAGCGCACATCACCATGCCATACCGTTTTGTGTTGTTTGATAACTTGCTTTTCAATCAGTTGCTTTAAACGTTTTTCAAAGGTTTGACGGTTCAGTAGTCCGGTGAGTTTATCACGCTCGTTTTCGTGAAGAATGGTGAGATAATTTTCAAAAATGCGGCAAAATGCATTAAGTAGTACTTGATCTGCACTCGACAAGCCCGTACTGATAACTGCTATTGCACCAACCGGCTTTTCCTGAAGGCTGATTGGCACCCAACGATGCTCAGTGCCATCTTTCGCTTGTACCGTAATGATACAGGCCGACTGCAAGCAAGAAATTAATTCCTTATCTGGCTCTTTAACTAGGCTTCGCTCTTCCCAATCAAATTCCTTATCGGAGAGTTTTCTTAAGAGCAGGCTTCTCTCTATCGCGATCTCTCCAGGAACGAGCAAGTCCTTATAGACAGCGACCTCTTTACAGCCTATGAACTCTTGAATAGTAGATACTAAGCTATATTCAAGAGAATCAACGTCTCTCGTTTTTGTTATTTTGATAACGGAATTTAGTAAATCTTCTTGCATGTCCGACGCACTCACAACTGCATTGCTGGCATATTATTACACACTTAGCGAACAAATAAACTCCAAAGTACTCCTTTATTCCTATCAATGTTAAAAAATAAGCTACAATCCAGTTGATTATTAATTAGCAAATACTTGAGGGTTAAACACTTAACTGCTCTCAAACTTAATTGATAAAGATGACAACTTTTGCATCAAAAGTTTTCGCTTTACCACTGACGCCTGCTTTAAGCTTATGCAATGTACAAAAAAATGCCAAACTTAAGTGTTTGGCATTGCTATAAATTCATACTTATGGATTGGTTTTAGTCTAATGTTGCAAGCATAGACTCATCATACTCTTTCACGGCTTGACCAGCTTGCACCTTCTCCACATAATCAGGATTAGCAATAAACGGCCTACCAATGGCTAATAAGTCAAATTGTTGATTTTGGATAGCCTCAGCACCTGATTCAGCCGTATAACTCCCCACACCTACTAACGTCCCTTTATAAATGCTGCGTAAGTAAGCTGAAGCACTGCCGCCCAAATAATCAAACTCCATTGCATCGTCGAAAATGCCCAGATGCAGATAGGCTAAGTTGCGACTGTTTAACGCTTTAAGTAGGTAGTCAAATACCGCTCTGTCTCTTTGGTCGCCATCCATATTGAAGTAAGCACCCGGTGACACTCTCAGACCCACTCTGTCGGCACCAATACGCTCAGCGATAGCATCTGTCACCTCCAAAGCAAATCGGCTCATATTTTCTGGTGTTTGACCATACTCATCGGTACGCTGATTCGCGGCGTGATGTAAAAACTGGTCAATTAAATAACCATTGGCACCGTGAATTTCCACTCCATCAAAGCCTGCTTCAATCGCGTTTGCTGCTGCTTGGGCATAATCGGCAACAAGTTGTGTGATTTCTTCCTGAGTTACCGCTTTAGGGATTTGATAGGTGAGTTCACGCATTCTTGGAACCGTGCCCTCAACTCCAATAGCCGACGGTGCTAAAACTTCTCCGTCAAAAAAGTACGGGTGCGCAACACGCCCAACGTGCCACAATTGCGCAAACATTTTCCCCCCCTCAGCGTGTACAGCATCGGTTACTTTTTTCCACCCTGCAATTTGTGCTTGTGTAAACAAACCTGGTGTATTCGGGTAGCCTTGCCCATCAGGACGAATAATCGTCGCTTCACTAATGATTAATCCTGCTTTGGCTCGCTTAGCGTAGTACTTCACCATGTCATCGGTAGGAACTAAATCGTCGTCTGCCATACAGCGCGTCAATGGCGCCATCAAGATGCGATTATTGAGTGATATCGTGTTATTTAGCTTAACATTTTCAAAAAGTACCTGTGGCATGCGTGTCTCTCCATATTTGAATATACATTCAAGATATGGATTCTTGAATCATTATTCAAGTTAAACCTTTACATTTTTTTCATTGTTATCAAAAATAGGGGTGAAGTATTGGTATAATGACGGCGTTTAAACCCATTTGGTGCACCTAGGAAATCGATGAGAACAGCAGAGTTTGATAGAGAAACCGTACTGAGAAATGCCATGCAAGCATTTATGACTTATGGCTACAACAAAACCAGTATGCCCAAACTGACCGAAGTCACCGGACTCCATCCGGGTTCTATCTACTGTGCGTTCAAAAATAAAAAAGGTTTGCTATTAGCCGCCATAGATCAATATCAAGCAGACCGACGAGTGCATTATCAACAGCTGTTCGAAAACAGCACCAGCCTTCGCTGTGCACTTGAGCGATTCTTACAAGATCTTGTCGGTGAGTGTTTAGGCGACGAGTCAAAGAAAGTGTGTTTGCTCACCAAAACGCTTAATGAAATTGGCGAGCAGGATGCGGAAATTCAAACGGCACTCAGCGCTAACTTGCACCAATTTGAATCACTGATCAGGCAACAATTTTTAATGGTTTGGCCCGATAGTGAAGCATTAAGTGAAGATGAAGCCACAAAGAGAGCGCGTTTTTTCATTATGTCTGTATATGGTATTCGGACTTATGCAGCGACTCAGTGCGACAGCTCACACCTAAATGCACTGGCGGATAGGTTATTGGAAGTCTCTATTTAAAGCCGAGAGCTTTGAGCTTGGCTAAACTGCTGTTTAAACGTATCGTGTAAACTCTTGTCTATGAATTCGAGATGCCAATTAATAAAGCGCTCGTCCACCGTCAAGCCCGCCAATACAGAATTAACCGCCGCTAAAAACCCGCGTGTAACGGGTGTATCCCGACAAGCGATATGCCCAGTAATAAATGGAGCAAAACCACTAATCGCAATTGGTACGGGTTTTTCTGATGCGTCTTTCGCGTGGTATGTAATAACCGAGGGATATTCAAGCAGCAACTCAAAGCGCTTGCTCATCAACATAGAATACATTTGTGCTTCGTTTTCGCTGCCTTCTTTCACGTAGAGCTGATCTGGTGGAGTCTGCTGTATCATGGCATCGGCAATATCACCATATGAGCGCTCTTTTTCTACGCCCAACAACCATTTGGGATGACTCGTTAACAATGCTTCTAGGTTTTGCTCGGTTTGTGCAGAAGACAATTGCGCGGAAGGTGCAGCAAAAACTTGTAGCCCTAAAAAGTAAGTGGTCGGCTCAGAAAATAGTAATGTTTTACTGCGCGCTTTATTCACAACTAAGTTTCTAACACACTCCCCTTCACCACCTGCAATATTTTTAAGCGCACGATCAACACTGGCATCAGACTGTGTAATCTCAAACTGAGTTAATTGGCTTTGCAGATAGGAAAATACACGACTCTCAGTGAGGACACCTTGAGAAGGGTTATTGTAAATTGTGATTGCTTGCGGCTGGGGCTGAGCGATTGAATAGCTACAACAAAGTAGCAAACCAGATAGTATGCCAAGTCTATTCATTGATACGTCCTTTTATTTCCCGTTGATACTTCCCACAGTAGTCTATTTTATACTGCAAATTATATCGTTGGAACAGATTCAAAATAAGTAAAACTGCAATTCGTCCTCTTCCGGATGTTTTCACACAACCATTTTATTTACTTTCGATACTTTTCATAGAAAGAGTCAATTGAGCATTCAAATAGCGCTTTTATATGATTTTTAGCCTCTGGAATTGAGACAAGCTCAAAATCGACGGAAACAGATTTACCACCAAATAGTCCAAAAGTAGCTGGCTTAGACACAACATCCAAAGTCAGTAATCCGCTGTTATTTTCTATTGGTGTCAATTGGTAAGAGGCGCACTTACCGCCTTCATCGCCAAGTATAAAAAAGAACCCGCCACCTTCCCCAAGTGCCTCAAACAATTCCAATTCTTTGTCCCAAGGGTAATGATCAATAACATCCCAAGCCTCACGATAAGATTGTAATTCTTTTTCATAATTGATGAGCTCAGTGCCACCGTCACGGTGTTGATAATAGACTTTAACTCGTCTCATTAAATTTTCCTTATCCACTAACATCACATTTTTTGAGAATTTGCTGCCGTAGAAAAACCCTCAGCAGCTTAGTTGACATACTCTACATTTGCGCCGCAAATACGTCATGTATTTTCTCTCGCGTTAGTTGGTTGAAATCACCGTCATGATAGTTTTCGACATATTCAATAAAGGCGCTTGGAGTGATAGTAATAGCTGACAGAAGCCAGCTCGAACCGTCATCTTCATCATTATTAAACTCTACAGCTCCCCGAGACCAAGTCGCTTCATTATCAAGTCGCCAAATGCAAAACGTGACCTCTTCTATTTCGAAAGCCTCGTCATTCAGTACTTCCAACAGCTCTGTTGGCGCTCCCTCGTACATCCCAAGCCGTATACCGTACTCTTCTTGAGCATGAGGGCTAACTTCCGACTCATGATCGAACCCCTTGATAAGGATCGACTCGTCTTTGATCACAACAACAATATTGTCGCCGCCCCCATTTTCGTAAGTCGCGATATCAATACCAGAGGCCCAATTTTCGGTATAAGTAAAACAGCGCAAATACTCATCATCAGAGATTTCAATATCTAATGCCGCACTGGCCTTAAGAGCCAACTTCAATTCCTTATTTGATATTTTGTTGAGTTCCATCTTTTTTTCTCTAAGTTGGAGGTGAGTTATTATGTAATTTAGCACTTTCTAAGGTCAAAATAACGATGGGTATCGCTGCTGTTTTTAACTGTTATTTTCTTTTTAAGGGTGTCAGTGTTTTCTTTGATTGTTATATATCAAACCCACTTTCTAACTTGCTCTTTTACTGTCAAGGGA
This sequence comes from Pseudoalteromonas sp. Of11M-6, assembly GCF_022347905.1. NCBI lineage: Bacteria > Pseudomonadati > Pseudomonadota > Gammaproteobacteria > Alteromonadales > Pseudoalteromonadaceae > Pseudoalteromonas > Pseudoalteromonas sp. Of11M-6. The sequence continues at coordinate 72,734 of NZ_JAKRFW010000017.1, forward strand.
TTTACCATTCCACTAGATTGAATTTCGACAAAATAACGTAAACCAGTATGGCTTTTGAAGATGCGATGTATTTAACCTGAGCTGCGGATAATTAATGCCGTTCTAGCAGCCAGTTTTAGCGCTAACTGCGTTAAATTCACTTCCAATAGCCAGCTATTGGTGCGTAAATTCGCCTTGTTTTCCCTAAATCTTGCTGGCT
>NZ_JAKRFW010000018.1:0-72349 GCF_022347905.1 Pseudoalteromonas sp. Of11M-6
TGAATTCAACGCAGTTAGCGCTAAAACTGGCTGCTAGAAAGGCATTAATTATCCGCAGCTCAGGTTATTTAGTTGTTCTAAATGAGAAATTTTTAACGCAGTTAGCGTCAGATTTTATCCTTCAAATTGAGCAAGTATTAAGACTAATTGGTATAACTCTTAAGCAAGTAAACTCAATTGCGGTGTTGAAAGTAACACCGCAATTTCCTCAAGAAAAAATTCGCTCGAACCAGTTCTTATCTAAATCATCTTCACAGCGTTTAAGTTGAACGGCATAGCGCGCAGCTCGATGCTTTACCTTATTTGCGACTTGCATTAACCATTTCTTATTTTTATAAGTGCCACGACGATAACCGCCCCAGCCTTCATGATAATTGAGGTATTGTGCATAAGCGTCCCATTTTGACACGCCGTTTACCTTGTGAGTTTTGTATACGAACCAAGCCATAAAATCGATGGCGTCTTCAAAGTCATCGCGATCTGCACCTGAGTTTCCAGTTTCACGAATATAATCAGACCAAGTCGGAGTTTTGGCTTGAGAGTAGCCATAAGCAGAGCTCACTCTGCCAACAGGAATAAACCACAGGAAATATTCCATAGGAGGAGCCGCATCGTGACGAAAAGAGCTTTCTTGGTACATCATGCTCATCAGTACATGCTTTGGTGAGCCCCATTTTTCTTGAGCATCACGAGCATCATAATACCAATCTTCTTTTTCCTCAAAAATTTTACAAATATCATGAGGTTGTTTAGGTGGTGCAGTAGCACATCCGGATAAAACGGCGACGAGGCTAATTAAAATTAATTTTTTTTGCATTTTTTCGAAACCTAATGAACTTTTACAATTTGCATTGGTCTGAACTTATGAATGCAGCAGTTTAGCATTGTTTCATCCCTGAAATTTATTTGCGCAGCCTTATGGCTGCGCTTTTTTTTGCCTTGTGCATTATGCCCTTGAAAAATAATCGTCAAGGAAAGCCGTGAAGTCTACCGTATCCGCAGCTCTAACCGCAGCCTCATCTTCGAAAGACTGACGTGCAAATGACTTCAGCGTATCTTCATCGTAATAACCATATTTGATATCTTGATGAAGTTGCTTATATTTTTTCGCAAGTTCAATGCCCATTGAGCCTTGTTCTAAGGTACGACTCTTCAGTTGAGATAGCAACTGCCCAGAAAAAGTAAGTGCAGGCGTTTCAATTGACAACATTAATTTTTCCACCGTCGCCACATAGACTGATTGTTCAGTACTCGCATCTAACATTTTTGCGACTTTGAGTAAGTCTGTAAAAATCTCTGTGCCCCACTGTTTCACACTCACAGGCTCACCCGCTTTACTCAGTTCGAGTGCTGTGCAGCGACCTTGGTTAACCACCTGATGTAAATTCTTACCAGCGAGCTTCTGCGCTTCAAACGAAAGTTCAGGGCTTGGCTTTAACAAACAATAGGTTAAGAACACATCGAGGAAGTGGATTTGCTCAAGACTGACACCAGTATGCTCGAATGGGTTAACATCCAGCGCACGAATTTCGATATATTCGATACCACCACGTTCAAGTGCCTGAGTCGGCGTTTCACCAGACTTGGCATTGCGCTTTGGTCTAATTGGCGAGTAGAACTCATTTTCAATTTGTAAAATGTTGCGATTCAGCTGTTTTGGCTCTGCTGCTCGATAGTCTGGAATTTCATGATATAAGTCGGAGCGACAACGAATGGCTTGTCGCAAGCCCGCAATATACTCATCCAGATCGTTATACATCACCTTAAGCGAGCTTTGTGCGCTATTGGTATAACCTAAATCACCCAGTCTAAGCGCCGTGCCATATTCAAGGTAGATGGAGCCATTTTCTAGTTTACTAAATGGCAAGTCGCTCTTTTTGCCTTGCAAAAATGACGGACAAAGCGCAGGAGATGCGCCAAACAGGTAGCTTATCAGCCACATTTCACGTTTGAAATTACGAATTAGGCCTAAATACTGCTGGGAGATAAATGATTGTTGAGGGTTATCATCTTCAGACATCACTTGCAGGCTTTGCCATACGGTCTCTGGAAACGAAATATTGAAGTGCACACCCGCAATGGCCTGCATCATGCTGCCGTAACGGTTTTTTAGCCCTTCACGATATAGGGTTTTCATTTTGCCGATATTAGAAGTGCCAAACTGTGCTAGGACAATATCTTCTTCGTCCTCAATAAAGCATGGCATCGACAAAGGCCACAGTAACTCATCACCCATGTTAGCCAAAGTAAACTTCTGTAGATCAGAAAGTTGCGCTAATGTCTCTTGTGGGTCTTCACTCACTGGAGTGATAAATTCGAGTAGCGACTCAGAAAAATCAGTGGTGATATGACCATTGGTCAGTGCGTGGCCCGTCTTTTCTGGATGCGGTGTTTTCGCTATTTTTCCCGACCCTTGGATCCGCAATGCCTCACGTTCGATACCTCTTTTGATACCTTTGAAAACGCCGCGATGCGCGCCGTCAGACAATAAGTCCAGCTTAGTGTTTAAGTCTAATTGTTTCAAAAATTCTTCCTCGAACCTACAGGCCAATTTCAAGTTTATGGGGTCGAAACCAAATTATACCAAGTGTATTCATTAAATGAGTGATTTAATTTAAATATGGCTACTTTTAGTACACTTAGGCCTTAATAATAACTTTGCCAACATGCTTACCACTTTCCATACAGTGATGAGCCAGCGCAATATCCGCCATCGCAAAGTAATGACTTACGTTTATGCTGATTTTGCCAGCTTGGTACGCCTGATACAAATATTTAAGATCGTCTAAATTACTCGCAACCAACATCCCCTCAGCCCTTACACCCCTTGTCGTGGCTCGCTCACAGACGATTTCTTTGGTGACGCTGGGAATAGTCACTAGGTGCGAATCCGGCTTCATCGAGTCGACACACTGTAATGCAATATCGCCACCAATTAAGTCCAGTAAATCGCATTCAACTTGGTGTTGATAAAATTCGTTATAACTTATTGCCGTTACCTTGAGCTTCGACAACAATTCGTGCTCAGGGCGGGTCGAGACAGCAATAACTTTTCGCCCTTGGAGCTGTGCTAGTTGAATTGCTAAATGCCCCACGCCACCAGTTGGTGCCAATACATATAGTGGACGATTATGATTCGAAAATTTATCTAGCGCTTGTTTTGCAGTAAGACCCGCAAGACAAAGACCTGCAATATCTGGATTTTCTTGCAAAGAAACCTTGATGAGCTCTGACTCAAGCGCCACGACATAATCACTATAGGTTCCGGGGTTACTCGCAAACCCAATCATACCGATGACAAGGTCGCCTACTTTAAATTGGTTATCTGGGCCATAAACCTCAACCACCTCACCATAAAGATCATATCCGAGCGGCAAAAAGGCACCTGCGCCTTTTTGCGCCGCAACATAACCAAGGCCTTGTCTGGTTTTCACTTCAATAGGATTAATACTGGTGCTGTTTACTTTTATGCGCACTTGGTCTGAAGTAAGTGCTGGCAAAGAAATGGTGGTACTACACAGTTGATTGCTATCACCAAATTCGTAGATACCGTAAGTGGTTGACTTATTTATCATGTGCGGCTTTCATTAGAAGACAGTTTGTTATCTTTGTAGAATACGCGAAAGGGTAAGGAGTTTGAAGAAATTTACAGTATGGGAAGGAAAAACGCTCTTACAGTATGACTGTAAGAGCGTTTAGCTATATTAGTGATTGAACACTATCTGATCGTCGACAACCTCGACTTTAATGGTATCGCCAGTCACAAACTTACCTTGTAACAAGTCCTGCGCCAACGGGTTTTCAATGTATTGTTGCACGGCTCGTTTTAGAGGACGGGCACCATATACAGGATCAAATCCGCTTGCAGCGATTTTATCAAGCGCGGCGTCACTGAGCTCAAGCGCAAAGCCTTTTTCAGTTAAGCGTTTACTCAATCTATCTAATTGAATACTCGCAATTTCTTTAATATGTTCATTGATAAGCGGGTGGAACACCACAGTTTCATCAATACGGTTAATAAATTCAGGTCTAAACTGACTAGCGAGCACGCCCATAACACGCTCTTTGAGTGTCGCGTAGTCGTTATTTCCTGCTTGCTCTTGAATGACATCCGACCCCAAGTTCGAGGTCATGATGATCACCGCATTTTTAAAATCAACCGTGCGACCTTGACCATCGGTCAAGCGACCATCGTCCAAGACCTGCAATAAGATATTAAATACATCTGGATGCGCTTTTTCGACCTCATCAAGCAAAATCACAGAATAAGGACGACGCCTTACCGCTTCTGTCAAATAACCGCCTTCCTCGTAGCCAACATAGCCAGGAGGTGCACCAACCAAGCGCGCAACTGAGTGTTTTTCCATAAACTCGGACATATCAATGCGCACCATGGCGTCTTCTGTATCAAACATAAAGTTGGCTAACGCTTTGGTCAGCTCCGTTTTACCGACCCCTGTTGGACCTAAGAACAAAAACGAACCAATTGGGCGATTTGGGTCTGCAAGCCCGGCTCGTGAGCGACGGATAGCGTTGGCAACCGCATTAACGGCTTCGTCTTGCCCAATCACTTTTTTATGGAGCTCGTCTTCCATTTGCAGTAACTTTTCACGCTCACCTTGAAGCATTTTTGCTACCGGGATCCCAGTCCAGCGAGATAAAATTTCTGCAATTTCATCTTCACCCACCTGATTTTTTAAAAGGCTCATTTCCTGCATTTCAGCCTGAGAAGCAAGGTCTAGTTTTCGCTCAAGCTCAGGGATCCGACCGTATTGCAGTTCGGACATGCGTTGCAAGTCACTTGCTCGACGCGCGACTTCTAGATCTAAACGCGCTTGCTCAAGCTCAGCCTTAATCACTTGTGTGCCTTGTAGTGAGGCTTTTTCGGCATTCCACACCTCATCAAGCTCACGATACTCAGCTTCTAATTCATTGATGAGCGTTTGCATCTCAGTGCGACGCTTTTGACTCGCTTCATCTTTCTCTTTTGCCAGCGCGTTATCTTCCAATTTTAGTTGGATGATACGGCGCTCTAGTCTATCTAATTGCTCCGGCTTTGAGTCAATTTGCAGCCGAATTGAAGACCCTGCCTCGTCTATCAAATCGATAGCTTTATCTGGAAGCTGCCGATCTGAGATATAACGATGTGATAAATTAGCCGCAGCGACAATCGCGGGATCGGTAATATCCACCGAGTGGTGCAATTCGTAACGCTCTTTTAAGCCACGTAGAATCGCGATGGTGTCCTCTACGGTTGGCTCTGCAACAAATACTTTTTGGAAACGACGCTCAAGTGCCGCGTCCTTTTCAATATACTGACGATATTCATCGAGCGTGGTCGCCCCCACACAGTGAAGCTCACCACGAGCAAGTGCGGGTTTTAGCATGTTACCTGCATCCATTGCACCGTCGGTCTTGCCAGCCCCTACCATAGTATGGATTTCATCAATAAAGAGAATAACTTGACCTTCTTCTTTAGCCAACTCGTTCAATACCGACTTTAGGCGCTCTTCAAATTCACCACGGTATTTGGCTCCTGCCACCAATGCGCCCATATCCAGCGATAGTACGCGCTTACTTTTCAAACCTTCAGGAACTTCACCGTTGATAATACGCTGCGCGAGCCCCTCAACGATGGCGGTTTTACCAACGCCCGGTTCACCGATAAGTACAGGGTTGTTTTTAGTACGGCGCTGTAGCACTTGAATAGTGCGGCGAATTTCGTCGTCACGGCCAATAACAGGATCAAGCTTACCTTGCTCAGCACGCTCAGTGAGATCGATGGTAAATTTCTCAAGAGCTTGGCGAGTGTCTTCGGCATTAGGGTCATCCACTTTTTGACCCCCTCGAATAGCCTTAATGGCTTGCTCAATCTTTGGCTGGGTGATGTTAAGCGCTTTGAAAATCTCGCCTAATGGGCCTTTATCTTCGCACGCAGCAAAAACAAATAGCTCGCTGGAGATATATTTATCTTTACGCTTTTGTGCATATTTATCACACAGATTGATCAGCGAAATAAGGTTATTTGAAAGCTGTACATCACCACCTACACCTTCTACTTTAAATAGCTTTTCAATGGCTTGTGACAACTTAGTATTAAGCTCGTCGGCGCTCACACCTGCTTGTGCTAATAATGCGCGCACACTCGATCCGCTCTGTTGGAGCAAAGCATACATTAAATGAACAGGTTCAATAAATTGGTGATCGCGCCCAAGCGCTAATGACTGCGCATCGGAAAGCGCAGCTTGGAATTTGCTTGTAAATCTATCTAAACGCATGATTTATTTACCCATATAAAATATCGAATTACCTTATTTATGGGTATTAACTGAACGAAGATCAAGCGTAAAAGTAATAATTTACCCTGATTATTTGCGCCAAATCAAAGTTGCCATACGGCCCGTTGTTTTGTCTCTACGATAGGAAAAATACTGCTCGGACATAGTTACTGTACAGTGTTTATCGCCGTAAAAATTTTTTACACCTTGCTCGCGTAGTAACGATTGTGCAAGCTCGAAAATATCCGCAATATATTTACCGTCTTTTTTGGCAACAAATGCCGTATTTCGTTGCGCCTCAAAAGCCTCTACTACGTCTTCGCCCACCTCGAATGCTCTAGGCCCAATCGCAGGGCCAAACCATACACAGATCTCTTCAGGTGCACAGTTAAACTTAGCCAGTGTTTGCGAGATAATTCCAGCCGCAAGAGGCTTCCAACCACCATGGATAGCGGCCACCTCTTCACCATCTTTTGATGCAAGCAGAATGGGTAAGCAGTCTGCTGTCATGATAGCCAGTGGTGTTTGACGCAATCGAGTGTATAAGGCATCGGCTTGATGGACCTGTGCGATTTCAAACTGCTCGTCGACCACCACCACTTCTGCGCCATGTACTTGCTCAAGCCATACAATCGGGTTGGCCACATAACCATGTAAAATTCGACGGTTTTCGGCTACATGTTCAGCATTATCACCAACATGAAAGGCTAGATTGAAGCTATCATACGGCGGCGCTGAAACACCGCCCTTACGCGTTGTTGATAATGTCCCAACTAATTGGGTTAATGGCCACTGAGCAAGTTGCATCTTATAACGTTAAATCCGGGTTTTCTTTGGTGTCTTCTCTGAGCGCTGCCACCAACTTAATCATATCTTCAGGCACAGGCGCTTCCCATGTCATCTTCTCGCCAGTAATAGGGTGAGCGATACTCAATTTTATAGCATGCAATGCCTGACGTTTAAACTCTCTTAATTGCTCGGTTAATCCTTGAGTTGCATTTCTTGGTGGACGAGGACGGCCGCCATAGAGCTGATCGCCAATTAGTGGGTGATTCAAATACGCCATGTGTACACGAATTTGGTGCGTTCTACCGGTTTCTAGGCGCAGGCGCAATCGCGTGTGTGCTCTGAACTTTTCAGCAACACGGTAATGAGTGATAGCTGGCTTACCCATCTCATGTACTGCCATATGTGTACGCTTGGTTGCGTGACGACCGATTGGCTTTTCAATCATGCCACCTGCGGTCATCGTGCCATTACAGACAGCTTCGTATTCACGTGTGAAGTTTTCACGCGCTTGCAGATTCTTCACCAAGTGCGTTTGTGCTTGAATAGTTTTCGCTACGACCATTAGACCAGTCGTGTCTTTGTCTAGACGGTGTACGATGCCAGCACGTGGCACGTTAATGATTTCTGGGTGATGGTGCAACAGAGCATTTAACACTGTGCCATCTGGGTTACCGGCACCGGGGTGAACCACCAGCCCCATCGGCTTGTTTATCACAAGAATGTCATCATCTTCGTAAACAATGTCTAACTCTATATCTTGCGCTTCGTATTCACGTTGTGCTTCGATAACCGTCTCGATAGCGACACTTTCACCACCAAGTAACTTTTCACGAGGGGTGTTGAATACTTCGCCATCTACGGTGACTTTATCTTCAAGGATCCAAGTTTTTATTCTTGAACGAGAAAAATCCGGGAACAATTGCGCCAATATTTGGTCTAGACGTTTACCACCGAGTTCGACTGGAACCTCCGCTTGGAGGGAAATTTGCTCTGACATCTGAAACTTTACCTAATTTACCAGTGCAAGCCGTGCTCGACTGGGTTAGAATCGTATTAATGCATAGTTTACTCGGTTTTGCCGAGTTGGCCTAGCCGAAGAAAACAAAGGTAGTAAAATAAAATGATTAAAAACTTAAGGACACACGCCTTTAGGCTGGCGTTAGCCGCGTCTGTTTTGGGTTTGGCAGCCTGTTCATCCGCACCAGAACAAGAAGATATTGAGCGCGTACCAAACAAATCCGCCCAAGCGCTTTATGAAGATGCTAAACAAACATTAGATTCAGGTTTATATGCCCGCGCCATTGAATTATTGGGCGCGATTAATGCTCGTTACCCGTTTGGCCCTTATGCAAGACAAGTTCAAATGGACTTAGTCTATGCATATTATCAAACAGGTAACACTGACCAAGCACTTGCCACTATTGATCGTTTTATTCGCTTAAATCCAAATCATAAAGACCTAGACTACATGTACTACATGCGAGGTCTGGTAAGTATTAAAGCTGACGAAAACGCATTCCAAGAATATTTCGGTGTAGACAGAGCCGACCGCGATGCCAATCGCACCCGCGTTGCTTTTCAGGACTTAACCACGCTGGTTAAAAACTACCCAAACAGTCCATATGCACCAGAGGCGAAAAAACGCTTAGTATGGTTACTAAACAAAATGGCTCGTTACGAACTGAGAGTCGCTGAATATTACTTCGAACGTGAAGCATATCTTGCCGCAGCAAACCGTGGCAAATATGTAGTAGAGCACTACTCTCAAAGTAGTTATCTGACCCAAGCTTTTGACATTATGGAAAAAAGCTACCGAAAGCTTGGTCTTCCTGACCTTGCAGATAACGTGAAAAAAGCCAAATCGGTTAACGCACGTAACAAATAAAAAGAGTGCTAAGTCACGATATCACCAATGTCGTGACGCCTCTTTCACCAGTACTCGCCTTCAAGCATTCTACAGCAGTAAAAAATACTTGTTTCCTGTACATAGACATCAGCCGTCAGCGTGTTTTTTTTGATTGTAGTTGTAATAAGGAAGGATTTAGGCTGCCCATAATAGAAGGTAAGCAGCCTTAAAAGGTAAGCATTTGACTGAGCAGCGTATTAAATTGCTTCTTCGTCCTCTTCACCTGTACGGATCCGAACCACACGCTCAACATCGGTCACAAAGATTTTACCGTCACCAATTTTGCCCGTTTGCGCAGTTTTTAGGATAACTTCAATGGCTCTGTCAACGTCTTCATCTGCGGTAACAATATCAAGTTTTACTTTAGGCAAGAAATCTACCATATATTCAGCACCGCGATATAACTCAGTATGACCTTTCTGACGACCAAAACCTTTTACTTCACATACCGTCATACCCGTGATCCCCACATCCGAAAGCGCTTCTCGGACATCATCAAGTTTAAACGGTTTAATTATTGCTTCTATTTTCTTCATGACTATCTCGATTCCTTTGGTATAGCGTCGATTTTAGACAATCCGCTTGCCCAAGGCAAACAAAGACATTGAAAGTTGAAGTGATTTCACGCAATAATATTAATCATAAATTATTACTTTTTGGTTGTGAGGCGGTAATGAAACAATCAGCAGGATTCAATCTACTAGAACTGATGATAACCATCGCTATATTGGCTATCGTGTTGGCCATTTCATTTAGCTTTGATGGCAACCTGCTGCAACGTAACCGAGCAGAGTCCTTCTTACAAGAGTTACAGCGCAATATCGCTTTTGCTCGTGTAAAAGCAACCGCCGCGGACGAAATTGTCATTCTCTGCCCGGCCCCACCAGCAAATATTCAAGCTAGAACCGCATTTACTTGCCAAGATAATTGGGCAACGAACAGAATTAGCGTGTTTGTTGACAGAGATAAAAATGGCACATTTAGTAATGGTGATACTATCCATCGTACGATGGAGGTCGTAGACGATAACGACACTATGGTATTCTCTGGTGACAATCGTCTAAGGTTTGATTCAAGTGGACTCTTAAGTGATTCAAGCGCTGGTAATTTTACCTATTGTCCTGGTAGTGACGACAACAATCAGCAATTGAGTGTTTCAACTGCCGGCACAGCATTATACCGAGGGAATACGACAGATACCTGTGAATAGCCACAAAAATACTAATATCTCGAAGTGCCAATCTTGCCTTTAATATATAAACGACTAGGCTTAAAGAAAATATAATACGAGGCAAAGGATATGCATCGTCACATGGGTTTTTCCCTATTGGAATCTTTAGTGTGTTTGGCGATTATCACCATCGTCAGTTTATTTTCTCTTCCCAGTCTTACGGCTTTATTTCAGTTTGATAAACCAAAAATGAAACTTGAAGCATTGCGGCGAGCCATCAATTTTGCTCGTATTCAGGCTGTTGCAAGCGGTGCAACCGTTACTTTATGCCCACTGAAAAACAATCGCTGCGACGACAAAGAGTGGCACACTCAGTTAACGGTTTTTATCGACTACCGCCCCCAAGGTGAGTTTTCAGACGATGATTATAAGTTAGCGGTTGTAGACTCAGTAGACTCAGGTGACAAGCTCACCTACCCAAGAAACGCCATTATATTTCGTCATTTTGGTCATCTCGCAGGACTCTATAACGGTACTTTTGTCTACTGTAACGCAAGTTCTACTGTGGGATTGTCGTTGTCAGTTAGCTACACAGGGAAAAGCACTCTAAAAGATACTGATGAGTGTCAAAAGTAAATAACCTAAGCTCGGGGATAGTTAGTATTAATAAAAAGGGAAGTTAACTACTTCCCCAGAAAACTAGCGCTCCCAACACCTGTCTATAGCGTCTTGATTCGTTGTCCCAGTCACACCACGGATCCCAAGTTCATCGATGGTTAAAGCAGGACACTGCTCATCACCTTGTACAGGCCCTGCTGCAGCTGTTGCAACGATTCTAAAGGTATCGGCAGTGACGTTTTCAAGTGTCACGTTGAAGTAGCCATTTTCTGTTGCTGTTGGTACACCGATTGCTTCAAGATCATTCGAATATGCTCTGTTGTCCACAAAAAATTGCTCTTGCTTATTCGCAGCGTCAAGTAACAAAGTCATGGCATCAGCCCTTGCCCCCCTTCTCACATACTCAGTGTAATTAGGGTACGCAATCGCAGAGAGAATACCGATGATCACCACCACTATCATTACTTCAATTAAGGTAAACCCTCTTTCGACTAAACAACCTGCGGAGTTATTTCTATTCATCTTTCCCTTTCTCATCGCTATCTTCTCTCTTATAGATATAAAGCTGTTTAGTCTTTATCTTTGTACTTTTGGTTGTGAATATTTCGACCGGCTCTTTAGAAGGTACTGGTTCACTAGGAATACTCGGTGGTGCAAAAGGAGTACTTGCATCAGGTCCTGCTTCAATCCCAGGACCTGGAATATACACAATATTGTCTCTTACTATGATCGAGGGCTTATCTGGTAAGTCTTGTGATGTAATATAGGTTTTTCCTGTTCCATAGTGTAGGTGAAACATATAGAGCTGCCCCTTACCGCCTGTGAGCGTACATTGCTGAGTAGTCTGGTCTGCTGGGGTAAATGACGTAAAATAAGCGACCCCACCAATCACTGTTGATTCTGCTAGCGACTTTTCTCCACCAGACAATTGATACTTCCAACCTTTAAATTGAGCCAGCTTAGCCTCTTCTTTAACGAATTTTTCCAAGTCATTTACCGCATTACCAAAAGGATCATCTTTCATTTCCATTAAATCGCTGATTACTATCGGTTCCGGGATATCCTCAACAAAGGATTTTGTCTTGGTATTCATATCCCTAACCATAAAGAGATAATCCGTTACGCTTGAATCTATTGGCTTTGCGCGATTTCCGCTCCCTATTACAATGGCATCAAACGGCGTATCTTTTCTATCCATTCGATAATCATCCTTTCCTGTGCCAAAGATAGTTTTCGTTACTTGGCTATAGAAGGTTCTTGCTATCGTAGGTTTATAGAAAAAACGTCTATCCTGATCAGCGGCTGTACTACCCAGTTGTGCAAGCTCAAAGTGTGTCCACGGCTCCGTAGGATCATTAGGGTTTGGTCCAGGCATATCTATTCGCCATATACTGCCGGCGGTATCCGCTAAATATATTCGGTCGCTAAAGCCATCGTAGTCCGAATCCGTCAATGCAGGTTGCGCAACGATGCTATGCTCCCCCTTAAACGCATCTCCAGTAAGCGACCAAACGATATCAGCATTGTTTGACATGATATCGACCATGTAAATACCAACACCTTTGTTATTCTCATCGACTGAGCGCGATACATTATCTTTGTTGGTGTTATAACCTGCAGCAAAAATCAATACGGGTCTATTCTTTTGCTTTTCAATAAAGCTGACGACAGGCTTAGACCACGTTTGTCCCAAATCTTTAAACTTATTTGAATCACCAGAAATAGGCCCACCCCAAAGTAATGATGGCGAATCAGGGTTAGTGATATCGAAACCATAGTACTTGTTTCCACCACGGCGCATACCAACAAAGGCCCACACCTTGTCACCAGACTCTACTTTTCGGTTTTTATTGATATCATGAAAATAGACAGTAATTGGGCCATCCATGCCATATAACTTGGTTTCTGCTTTTTCCGTTTTCACTGGGTTTAAGATAGATAAAAGCGACTTCGGAATAAATGCCCAACTTTCGCTTACACTGTTACCATTGTCTTTGAACATGTGTAACACACCAGCATTGGTGCCTACTAAGATGCGAACGTCACCATTCCCATAGTCAATTGATGCTGGCTTTGAATGAAGCGGATCTGCAAATATATCGGCTCTTCTATCCGAAGAAAAACCATCTCCATCGTCATCATCTACATCTTTGCCAATTACCCAGTTGAAGACTTCTTGTAACTGGCTTTTACTGGCACCACTTAGGCCCATCGCATCCGCTAATTGTGTTCGGCCACCGTATGCACTCTCTGCATTATCATAAGTAAATTCAACTAACGAGCCGCCGTCAAAATCCGACAGCACTTTTCTCGTTAGTTGATTTTCCAAAGCGTAGTTAACACCACCCTTTTCAATATTATTGCCATCCTTCGAGCCTCCAGCTGACCAAAAGGTGGTAATACTGTTTGAGATTGCGCCTTTTTCATCTATCGCGGGGGTACCTTCTTGGCCCACCACTTTTTTATTTTCAAATTTTAATTTTTTAAGGTTACCGCGCCAGCGAGTATGAGTTTCCGGCTTAAACTGAGTGTAGTATAAAGCGTTTCCAGTTTGTGTCGGGTCTTGTGCGTTGGCAGACACGGTTGGTGAACTAAAGCTTGCACTCACATTTCTGATATTGGTAATCGTGGTTTTGAGCACGTCCGACAAGTCGTTTGCGGTATGCGCATGAAGATATTGCCCACCACCTTGCGTCGCGGTTTCTTTAAGCAGATCTATGCCTGTACCCGACATACCATTACCAAAACCAATCGTGAAGACCCGTGCAAAATCGTGTTCATCAGGTGTAGAAGGATATAAGTCAACTTTAACTTGAGACGTACCGCGCATTGTTTTAGCTAATGCAGGTAAATAATTTTTAGTGACACCAGAACCTTCATTTATATCAAAGTAATTGGGATAAGAGCCATAGACTGAAAAATATTCATTCACTATGCTATTGTTAGAGCTAGTGTCACTGGTTGGATCTCCATCTGTCATTAAAATTAAATTAATTGAGGTATCGCAGCGTTCATCCGCGCCACGGGCTGGAGTAAACGCGGAGATATAATTACCACGACGCTCTATACTCTTATCTCTATCGTTGCCACCGTTTTCGCCCCAGTAGACATCTCCACCTTTAAGGTAGTTATACAACTCCCATAAGGTTTCAGATAACGGCGTTGAGCCAGACGCTGGTAATGCATTTATTTTTTCTACAATGTCATCACTACTACTACCAATACCATTTAATATATAACCGCCACTTGAAGAATATAGGCGAGATAAACCAAATTGGATATCTGCGTTGTCTCTCACCAGTTTACGCATCGCATTTTGTGCAACTTTGAGGCGGCTATCAGCACAGCCCTGTACAGCTTGATTGTACTCATTTGCTTGATAACAGTTACTACCGTTAAAGCACTCTGTTTCTCGGTATCCATAACGTGTTTCATAACGCCAGCCAGTCCACACGCGATATGAGTAACGCTCATAACACGCCTTACCATTTTGTGAGTCCCACGCCATACTGCCCGATGTATCAAATAACATTAATACTCTGGGCTGCTCACGGGTAGAGACATTATGTTTAACGTAAAGCTCGATATCTTCGGCCTGAGCGATTTGTGTCAACGCGGACCAAGTAATTAAAATACAAAATAACTTTTTCATAATTTATATCCGAAGAAGTCTATAATTAATTTGAAACACTGACTATTTCTTGCCCAATACCCATCACAATAGTTACATTGTGACGACCTCTATCGCCGTAATCCACCGTCGCCTGGACTTCCGTCATGTTACAGACGAATCCATCCGTGTAATCAAATTGCCGAGGACAAAATAACTCAAGCTCTCCATTGTTTAAGTTCGTTACGGTCGCTTGTAAGCCATTGGGTGTTTGTACTGTTGCCCCATCGTCTGCTAGCTGCTGCCGTGAGCGTAAAAACACATTATTGGGGGCTCGCTGCTCTTGTCGTATTAATCTCTGCATTTCACCAAACAGTAAGCTCTCGGCTTCTTCTCGTTCCATCACCGCATGCGTCATTTTAATATCCAAGGTACTTGTGCTCATTAAAGTCACTGCAACCGCCATAACAGCAACCACCATCACCATCGCCATGATCAGCACTACACCTCGTTGCTTTACATTTCCCATGCTGAGCCTCCCATGTTGTACATCGAAATCGTGGTTGAGAAAACCGTTCTGCGAACCGCATCTGTATAAGTTAGCTCTCGACGAGCAGGATCATTACCAAGATAATATGTTCGCTTTTGCACCCCGAAATCTGCATCAGGCTGTAATACTCTAACTAAAACAAACAGCTGCAAAGACAAAATGCCTCGTGTTCCGCTCCAATCAGCCTCAGACATATTCGCAGTATGCCTGTATCTGTCTACGCGGCCGTCATAGTCGGTATCTAAACCAAACACAAACCGTATCTGTTCAACACCTTCAATCACTAGCTCATCAACCATTCCACCGCTAATTAATAGCCTCTTCCGCCTCAACACTGGAACAGTAATCGTACGATTATTAATAACTTGCTCTTCTTCACTCACATAGTAAACATGATGGCTATAGGGCCATAATGTGGCATTTACACTTGGCATATCGACAATGCTATTACCAGCAATAAACTCTGCTTGCTCCTGCTGTGCAATAAAATAGTACCTAGTCTTCTGTACCTCCCCTGCATTCGGAACTAATCCCGTGATACCTACAGGGTTACCTTCAAGAAATTTCATTTGCAACACCTCAGACTGAGGCACAGCTCGAGAGATACACCCTAGTGCTGATGCACCATTTGTGACTGTTGCCCATATAGGCCTAAAATTTGTTGGGTCATTGTTAGGGAAACTTCCGTTGTTAGGTCCGCCAGAACAATCGTTCCCGGGGTTTGCCGGTGCACTTTGATTAGTAGCAGTGAAACCCTTGTCGTAAAAAGTTCCCCAGAAACCTACTTGCTCAATATCACGGCGCATTATTGATAGAGCCAAGCGACCCTTTTCTTGTAACTCTCCAATTTGCATCGTGTCATTGGTGGTCGCCTTCATACCTATGTATGTTGCTATAACACCTGCCAATAACATTACACCAATGAACATGGCGATCATTATTTCTAATAAAGTAAACCCTAACATCCTTTTCATGGCACACTCCTAATTAAGACAAATGTGTCCATAACTACTGCTCTGCGTCTATCATCAACCGTGCCACAATCTCCCGCGGGATTATTCGCAAGGGCAGTCATGGCTTGACGACCTCGCCAAGTGACAATGACCTGTACATTTACCCCTGATGTATCACCGGCAACGGAGGTGGGGTTAATACACACTACCGCGTTATCCAATGAGCCTGTATTTTCCCTTGCTCTTATCGCTTGACGCCAATTAGCAATATCTGTTTTCGCAAGCGTTTCTGCATTACAGCGCTGTGTATAACACGTGGTGTTTGCCTGTACGTCTTCGGTACTATTAAAGTCAACATCGTAAAGTGTGGTTATATTTGCCGCATCATTACTACGAATACGATGCATAATGTCACTGGCAAGCTCGACCGCTGCTGCTCGCTGCATAGAATCAAAACTTGCCTGTTTAGCTTTTGCTTGTAATGCCACAGCACCAAGCAGCCCAAAGCTTAAAATCATAAACGCAATAAGCACTTCTAACAGTGTGAAGCCATGTTGCTTTAGCGAAATATGCATATCTCAACCAGAATTCAATTGTCCTAGCTTCAGTGTAAGCAGTCGTCTTTGAAACTCAATACGGGATAGTATGAAAGGTCTATTGAGGCGATAAACGGTTTATTCACCGCTTAGCTTAACACTCAAAATAATGTTTTTAGTTGGGTGTAAGCTCTACGGCTAACTTCATAGCGATTGGGCAGCGACTTGAGGCAAACATAGTGCTTTTGTTCATGTAGTTCTAAAGCTGAAATTTCTGTTCGCTTAACTAATGTACTGCGATGGATTTGAATAAAATGTGTTGGAAACTTATCTAACAGTGACTTGAGTGACATGTCAATTAATGCTTGTAGGCCGGAATTCAAGGTTACTCGCGTATATTTTTCATCCGCCTCGGCAACAATAACATCCGAAACCTGAACGTAACGCAACTCACTGCCAACGTAATAGCTTAGCGTCTCCATACTCGGAAAGATAGTAGTCAATAAAGCATCAAGCTTATCACTATCTAGTGGCTTCACTAGATAACCATTGGCGTGCAGTTCAAATGCTTCTAACGCATATTCCGGATGCGCCGTTAGAAACACGATTTTCATCCTCGGAAATTGCAGGCGTAATTGACTCGCAAGCTCAACACCTGACTGACCCGGCATCGAAATATCAAGAAAAATTAGCTGTACAGGCTCCTGATTTAGTAGCGCTTCCACACCGTCAGCGCAGTCAACTTCACCGATACAACGAAAGCTTGCGTGCTTTTGCATTAATCGTTTAACGCGAGCTCTTGCCAACGGCTCATCATCCACAATAAGGTAAGATATTACTGTTTTCATAGCGGTAGCGAAAAACTGACGGTATAGCTATCTTGACTGGCTTCGGTTTTAAAATCAATTGGCTGATTGTAGTGTAAAGCCAAGCGGCGTCTGATGTTACTTATCCCAATGCCATGCCCTTGGTGCGTCGGCTTTAATTTTGCGTCATAGCTGTTAAAAATTACCACCGTTAAGGTGCGTTTACTACAGTGAATATGAATACGAATATCCGCTCCATTTGGGTTTGGCTCTACCCCATGGCTAACCGCGTTCTCCACCAATGGCTGTAATATCAACGCAGGGATCAAAACATTTCCCAAGACATTGTCTAATTCCCACTCTACCCTCAAACGCTCTGCAAAGCGCCACTGCTCAAGTGCTAAATACGCTTTGCATAAAGATATTTCACTTTCCAGCGGAACAATATTTTGTGTGGACATCGCAGCGCGAGATAAATCGGCAAGGGCTAATGCTGACTTTTCTGCTGCACTTGGATCGATATGAGTCAATTCGGCCACGGTATTGAGTGAGTTATATAAAAAGTGCGGCCGAATTCTCGCATGTAACGCTTCAAGTTCCGCTTGAGATAGCGCTTTCACCTTACGAATATTATCGGTAAAGATAGCTAAGAAATGCGCGAAAAGTGTGATAATGCAAAGACATATTGCGATGTTACGCCATAAGCTCAATTCAATTTTTGCCTCATCAATCCAACCGAGCAGTGTAAAACCATAGGGAAAAGCCGTACTAGTAACAACAGTACAAAGCACGAAGACAGAAATGAGAATACCTGCTTCAACTAGATCTGAGCGCTTCTCAACAGCGTGGCGCACAATCGCTATCACGGCAAGTGATAAAAAGGCAGTGAAATGAATAAATAAGCTAGTTAACCCAAGGGATTGCCAAAACGCAGTCGCGGAAATCAACGTATATAAAAAGGCTAGGATTTGCGAGGCAACTAGCAATGCTAGCACACCTCGCTCACTCAATAGTGCAGACAACAACCTGATACGCGGTGTCATCGTGCTAACTCTCTTATCTGAGTTCTACAGGTACGGCAAACACGACATTTTCTTCTTGTCCTGGGTTCTCAACTACCGTTTTCCCACCAAGTTCTTTAAGTCGAGAGATAACCTGTTGAACCAACACTTCAGGTGCAGATGCGCCGGCAGTTACACCTACCTTTGCAACCCCATCGAACCAAGTTTCTTCGATGGAAGAGGCATCATCGATAAGAAATGCTTTAGTTCCCATTTTATCCGCAAGTTCTCTTAAACGGTTAGAGTTAGAACTATTTTTCGCACCCACCACAAGCAATAAATCAACTTTGTCCGCTAAGTCGCGAACCGCATCTTGGCGGTTTTGCGTAGCATAGCAGATATCATCTTTTCGAGGACCACTGATGTTCGGAAACTTGCTACGCAGTGCGTCAATTACATCCGCAGTGTCATCTACCGATAATGTTGTTTGACTGCAATAGAA
This sequence comes from Pseudoalteromonas sp. Of11M-6, assembly GCF_022347905.1. Taxonomy (NCBI): domain Bacteria; kingdom Pseudomonadati; phylum Pseudomonadota; class Gammaproteobacteria; order Alteromonadales; family Pseudoalteromonadaceae; genus Pseudoalteromonas; species Pseudoalteromonas sp. Of11M-6. The sequence continues at coordinate 18,721 of NZ_JAKRFW010000018.1, forward strand.
CACATTGTCAGCATCTTTCACTTCGAGTGCTGCTACATCCTCTGGTTTTTCAACGAGATAAATACCACCATTCGGATTGTCATACTGACCCATAGTACCCTCAACTTCAGGGTGCCCATGGTGCCCAATCAAAATACACTCTGTACCTCTGCGGCTAGCACGCGTCACTTCCATATGCACCTTTGTCACTAACGGACAAGTTGCATCAAAGACTTTTAACTCTCGGCGCTTCGCTTCATTACGTACTTGCTGAGAAACACCATGCGCGCTGAAAATAACAATACTGTCGTCTGGAACTTCATTTAGCTCTTCAACGAATACCGCACCACGAGACTTCAGACCATCAACAACATATTTGTTATGAACAACTTCATGGCGAACGTAAATAGGCGCTTCGAAAATATCGAGTGCACGCTCAACAATGCTAATCGCTCTATCTACACCTGCACAGAATCCTCTCGGGTTTGCCAGCAAGATATCCATTAGTTATTTACCTCAAGAATTTCAACTTCAAACGTTACTTTTTGGCCTGCAAGCGGGTGATTGAAATCGACAGTTACCGAGTCGCCAGCTACTTCTCGGATCAATCCAGGTAAGTCAGTACCATCTGGTTGCGTAAATGCAATGATGCTACCTACTTGAGCGGGGGTTTCTGCGCCAAATTTGCTTCTATCAACATAGTAGATATTGTCAGGATTTGGTTGTCCAAACGCGTCTTCTGGCTCTAGCTCAAAAGATTTCTCATCGCCCGCTTTTAATCCAAGCAAACACTTTTCAAAATTTTCCGTCAGGCTGCCATCACCCATAAACAACTTAGCGGGTTTATTATGAACTTTGGTAGAATCTGCTGCTGAACCGTCTGATAACTTGATTGAAAAATGGAACAAGACTTCAGACTTTGCTCCAATTAGTTGCTCACTCACGCATTTTTCTCCTGTGGTTTATCGCCACTGGTAAAGGCATCGAAAATTAATAGGGCAGCACCGCCGACAATGGCCATGTCTGCGACATTAAACGCTGGATAGTGCCAATCCTGATAATAGAAATGTAGGAAGTCAATCACATAACCATGAATAATGCGGTCGTATAAATTTCCTACCGCACCACCTAATACCAGCGCATAAGCTAATCCCAACTTCCAATTTGATGCTGGCAATTTACGAAGCCAAAAAATCAATAAAGTGCTAATAGCAACGGCAATGCCACTTAAAAAGTAACGCTGCCAGCCACCAGCTTCACTTAAGAAGCTAAAAGCCGCACCATAGTTATGCATATAGGTGAGATTGAATATAGGCAAAATATCAATGGACTCATAGAGTTCCATTTCAGCCATAACCAGTGCTTTGGTGAAATAGTCTACTGCAAAAAGCAGTAGACTAAGCCACAACCACACCAGACCACTTTTCTGTGTAGTTTGTGTCACGTTTTACTCCTAGGCGAATTGACGCTGCTCGCCGTCACCTTCAACGTTACTAATACAACGGCCACAGATGTCTGCATGTTGCTCATCCGTACCTACGTCGTCGGTATAATGCCAACAACGATCACACTTTTTAGCCGATGTTGCCGCTACACTAATGTATAAACCATCAATTTCTGATGAAATTGCATTTTCTGGCTTGCTGTTGACTACTTCTACCGTTGCTTTCGAAGTCAGTAAAACAAAGCGTAATTCGTCACCAATGGCATTGAGCTGCTCAGCTAAGTCCCCGCCTGTATATAGCGTTACTTCAGCCTGTAGCGTCGCACCGATCACTTCTTCTTTACGTGCATTCTCAAGCACACGGTTTACTTCATCACGTACCGCCAGTAGGTTTTGCCAGTACTCGTTATTCAACGAGCCTTCTGTCGCCCCTTCAATTGCATCATACCAAGTATCCGTGAATACAAACTGGCCACGCTCACCTGGTAATACTTCCCAGATTTCTTGCGCAGTAAAGCTCATGATTGGCGCCATCCAACGTGTCATCGCTTCGGCGATATGATAAAGCGCTGATTGACAAGAACGACGCGCATGGCTATCACTTTTCGCGGTGTACTGACGGTCTTTAATCACGTCTAGATAGAACGAACCCAATTCACCAGTACAGAAATTCATAAGCTTCTGTGTTACTTGAAGCATTTGATACTTGTCGTACGCTGTTTTGATCTCAGTTTGTAGCTGTGCAGCACGCGCAACAATCCAGCGATCTAGCTCAACCATATCTTCAATTGCTACTAAATTCGTTTTTGGATCAAAGCCGCTTAGGTTCGCAAGTAGATAACGACTTGTGTTACGAATACGACGATAACGGTCAGCTGAGCGCTTAAAGATTTCATCAGACACAGTCATTTCGGCCGTATAATCGGTAGAAGCTACCCATAAACGTAAAATATCTGCACCTAGCTTGTTCATGATGTCTTGCGGCGAGATCACGTTGCCTAATGACTTAGACATCTTGTGGCCTTTTTCATCGACCGTGAAGCCGTGCGTTAACACTTGCTTATAAGGTGCATGACCATTGATAGCAACTGAAGTCATCATTGATGACATAAACCAACCACGGTGCTGATCCGAGCCTTCAAGATAAAGATCTGCAGGACCTGTTAAATCTTCGCGTGCATCAACAACACACGCATGCGTTACACCTGAGTCAAACCATACGTCTAGCGTATCTTGTACTTTTACGTACTGTTGAGCATCTGCTTCACTTAATAGCGCGCTAGGCTCTAAGTCGTACCACGCCTGAATACCCTTTTCTTCCACTAATTTAGCAACGGCTTCAATGAGGGCTTCCGTTTCAGGATGTAGGCTACCGGTGTCTTTATCGACAAATAACGCGATTGGTACACCCCAAGTACGCTGACGTGAAATACACCAGTCAGGGCGACCTTCAACCATGTTTGCGATGCGGCTTTCACCCCACTCTGGTAACCATTCTGTCTTTTTGATTTCATTCAGTGAATCAGCACGTAGGTTAGCCTGATCCATGCTGACGAACCATTGTGGCGTCGCACGGAAAATAATAGGAGTTTTGTGACGCCAGCAATGAGGGTAACTATGCGTTAATGCCTTATGACGGAACAACACACCTTTCTCAGTTAATAACTCAATGATGCTGTCATTTGCTTTAAATACGTGCTGACCTGCAAAAATCGGCGTATCTGGTAGATAAACACCATTTGCACCAACCGGGTTAGCAACTTCTAGACCGTAAGCCTGACCCGCTGCAAAGTCTTCTTGACCGTGACCAGGTGCTGTGTGAACGATACCAGTACCTGAGTCTGTTGTTACGTGCTCACCTAAAATAACAGGCACATCGAAATCTAAGAATGGGTGTGCAACGCGCAGATTCTCAAGCGCAGCGCCTTTCGCGTAACCTAGTACGTGGAAGTGCTTGAATCCAAAACGATCAACAGCGTCTTTTACTAATTCAGAACCAAGCACAATACGCTGCTCTTGACCTTCATCTTCAATTTGTACCAGTGCATACTCTAGCGCACCGTGTACTGCCACAGCGCGGTTTGCTGGTAATGTCCAAGGCGTTGTAGTCCAAATTGCGGTACTTACTTCGCCTTTACCTTCATGGCCTTCGGCCAAGCCAAACGCACCAATGATTGCCGCTTGATCAGCAAACACAAATTTTACGTCGATTGCTGGCGATTGTTTGTCTTGGTATTCAACTTCCGCTTCTGCAAGCGCTGAACCACAATCCGTACACCAGTGAACTGGCTTTGCACCTTTGTGCAGGTGACCATTTTTGATAATACGACCAAGCACACGAATAGCATTGGCTTCAAAATCAAAGTTCATGGTTAAGTATGGCTTATCCCAGTCACCTAACACACCAAGGCGTTTGAAATCTGTTTTTTGGCCATCAACTTGCTTTTTAGCATAGTCGCGGCACTTTTCACGGAATTCAGCAGCCGATACTTTCTTACCTGGTTTGCCTACTTTCTTTTCCACCTGTAGCTCAATTGGAAGACCATGACAGTCCCAACCAGGTACGTAAGGTGCATCAAAATCAGAAAGCGTTTTTGACTTAATAATAATATCTTTTAGGATTTTGTTTACTGAGTGACCTAGGTGAATATCACCATTTGCATACGGAGGACCGTCATGCAAAATAAATGGCTTTTTACCTTTTTTCGCAATGCGAATTTGACCGTATAGGTCTTCTTCATACCATTTTTTCAGCATCTTTGGTTCGCGTTGCGCCAAATTACCACGCATCGGAAACTCGGTTTCCGGTAGATTTAAAGTATGTTTGTAGTCGCTCATTTATCCTACTTTCCGTATCGGCTACGTTAAAGAAAAACACTGTTTTGCATTGCTAACATCACGACTGATTTGTTCTGTTAACTGCGACAATGTTTCGAATTTTTGCTCATCGCGAAGCTTTTCAATTAGCTCCACTTTCATAAACTGACCGTAGATGGTCTCATTAAAATTAAACAGATGCACCTCTAAAAGGGCTTTCGTTCCGTTTAGGGTTGGCTTAGTGCCAACATTCGCTACGCCATAATGTGTTTTGTGATTCACAGTCGCTTCGACCGCATACACACCGCGTACAGGACTCACTTGGCGCTTTAACGCAATATTTGCAGTATGGAAACCAAGCTCTCTGCCTTTCTTCCAACCGTGAATAACACGGCCTGAAATGGCATAGGTATGGCCCAACATATCATGTGCTTGACGTAAATCACCAGCCGCAAGTGCCGTGCGGATCAACGTGCTACTTACACGACAATCTTGCTTGCGAAAACTTGCCGTGTCTTTTACTTGCATACCTAGCGGTTCGCCTACTTGCTTTAACATTGCAAAATCACCAGCACGTTCACGGCCAAAACGAAAATCATCGCCGACCGTGAGCGCCTTGGTTCCAAGCTTTGTCACTAGGACTTCTTTGATAAATTGCTCTGCATCTTGCGAGGCAAATTTGCGATTAAAATTGACGCAAATGACTCGCTCTATGCCAAGCTCTTGCAACAGGACTAGCTTATCACGTAATCGCGTCAGCCTAGCCGGAGCTTTATCTTTGGCAAAAAACTCCAAGGGCTGCGGTTCAAATAACATCACTGTGCTTGGAAGTTGATAGTGTTTTGCGTCGCTAATCAGCCCCTTCAAAACCTCTACATGTCCAAGATGAACCCCGTCAAAGTTTCCAATCGTCAACACACAACCAAAATGATGTGGTCGAATATTATGGATCCCTCGGATTAGTTGCATAGTGCCGTGCCTTTGTGCAGCAAATATCAAAGAGCCCGATTATACCCAAGTTGCTTAAAAATGCGAATCAAGCATCTCGGATTGTGCTCAATCTTACCCCTAGTATAAATAGTAAACTAAAATAGCTCACCATTGCGGTTACTAATAATCCGCAAAGTAATAGCACCTGCTCCATCAGTCCCCACTCTAGCCATTCAAAGCGGGCGCCGAGAAAGTATACGCATGCTGCCATCATGGCCGATGAAATAAAGCATTTGGCAGTAAAACCAAGAGAAAATGCGCTTAGCTGATACACACCTTGATGTGACAGCTGACGATAAAGTAAAAACGCATTACAAGACGCCGACAATGAAGTTGCCAATGCTAGGCCTAGATAACCAATAAACGGTGCTAAGATAAGATTGAAAACCATATTGAGTGCCATGGTAATAATACCAATACGAACAGGCGTTTTGGTATCTTGTCTGGCGTAAAAGGCCGGCGCCAGTACTTTTATCAACATAAAGCTTAACAAGCCAACGGAATATGCGGCTACCCCTAAGCTTACCTTATTTATATTGTCTGCATTTTGAGAAACAAACTCACCGTGTCCAAACAATACTGAAATAATAAGTGGGCTTGTCACCATCAGCCCTAGCATCGCTGGTAATCCCAAGAAGATGACAAAACGTACACCCCAATCTAGAGTTTTCTGAAAGTCTTCACTTTTTTCTCCTGCGTGTAATTTAGAAAGTGCAGGCAGTATCACGGTCGCAATACCGATACCAAATAGGCCGAGTGGAAATTCAATTAATCTGTCTGAATAATAAAGCCAAGCAATCGATCCCGTCACGAGAAAAGAGGCAATGACGGTATCCAGTAGTAAGTTAATTTGGCTAACAGAAACACCAAATAATGCTGGGATCATCAGAGTTCTTACTCTGGTTATTTCAGGGCTCCGCCATGCAAATTGAGGGCGACTCAAGACTTTTAAGCGCAACAAGAATGGGATCTGGAATAATAGTTGAACAATACCACCAATAAATACACCGAGTGCTAGAGCGTACGCACCTTGTGCAAATTTATCATGGAGAAAAATAGCGCAGCCAATAATCGACACGTTGAGTAAAACTGGCGTAAAGGCCGCTGCGGCAAAGCGATTATAAACATTCAGTACCGCCCCACTAAGTGCAACTAATGAAACAAAAAATAAGTAAGGAAAGGTGAGCTTTAATAGTGCGCTTGCAAGCACAAATTTTTCGGCATCTGCACCACCTTGCCACCAGTCGAGAAACCAGCTTGTGCCAAATAATGCGGCGATCACAGGAGAGCCTATCACCCCTAAAATAGTAACAATAAGCAATACAGTCCCGAGTGTCCCAGCGGCTTGTGCAACGAATAACCTTACTCTATCGTCTCCATGCTTTTCTTTAATTTCTGAAAGTACAGGAACAAAGGCCTGAGCAAACGCGCCTTCTGCAAATAACCTACGCAAAAAATTAGGGATCCGGTTGGCGAATAAAAAGACATCGGCGGCCAATCCTGCGCCCAATAGGTTTGCCACGACAGCATCTCGAACTAGCCCCAGAACCCGCGAAATCATAGTCATGGCACTGACAATCATACCCGATTTAAATAACCCTTTTGCCACCTTAACTCCTAAATTCAGTGAATCGCGGCAGATTATGCCACAGTCGTTGTGCATTTAGCACTAGGCGTGCCCTGTCAGCTTTGATACAATACGCGCCATTAACCTTGGTAGGCCTGTTTCACCTTGTGAAATTTGACTGTTTACTTTGGTTCAGACCTGAGATTTTCAAGGCACTTTGTGAAGCTACGCTTTGCAAATTATTAGTGCAACTTGGGATATTACGGGTTTACTTGCCTGCTATAGAAGTAAAAATGTCGCATAGCAACGTTTTGATTTGTACAGGTTAAGAATTGAGAATAGCCCAAGTCGAGTCTTGGGTGTTGAACATTAGGCCGCGCTTGTTAATTTATATTGACTTTTGCGATTAAAACAGGCATATTCCTCGGCCTTTAAATTAAGCTTATTTTAAGATTGTTAGGAGCAAACCTTGGCTAACATCAAGTCTGCAAAAAAACGCGCTATCACTAGCGAAAAGCGTCGTAAGCACAACGCAAGCCGTCGTTCAATGATGCGTACATACTTCAAAAAAGTAATCGCTGCAATTGAAGCTGGTGATAAAGAAGCTGCAACTCAAGCATTCGCTGTTGCTGCACCTATCCTAGACCGTTACGCAACTAAAGGTCTAATCCACAAAAACAAAGCTGCTCGTCATAAGAGCCGTTTAGTTGCTAAGATCAAAGCACTTTAATTTGTTGCTGGATTGAAAAAACCGACATTATGTCGGTTTTTTTATGTCTGTAATTTATATACTTTGGTATCAAAAGATAAAATCAGTGCCGTTTTAAACCAATTCTAAATCTGGGTAAAACTTCTTCAGCATAGCCGCGATTTTCTTTGGCGAAAATGGCTTAACAACAAAACCTTTAGCACCGCGCTCAATCGCATCTTTAACATTGTCTACCGTTGAGTGTGCCGACACCATAACGACATTAATATTCGGGTTTATTTCATTTAGGGTTGCAATTAACTCTTTACCATCACCATCGGGCAGCTCAATATCTAAAAAGACAATATCAAAATGTTGCTCTTCACATGACTTTACGCATTGCGTTGCAGTGGAGGCTTCTCTTACATGATCAATGCCTAAGTGCATTAAGGTTTGATGTAAAAAGCTGCGAACTGTCCCTACATCATCGACGATTAAAATAGAGATGTTTTGATCCATAGTCCTTTCCCGTAGGCTGTAGTGTAAAAATAAGCTATTATACTTAGCATAGAAGCATTATAGAGACCTGCAACTAAAAGGCTACTTAAAGCATGGCAAAACCATCAAAAAAACAATCGCTTTTAGGTCAAGTACAGTCCAATCAAAAGAAACGCACTAGTACAACAAAAAACCGTCGACCATCGCCACAACAAATTGCAGCGATAAAGGCTCAGCAAACCGCACAAGCACAGCAAGCACAAACTGCTACAGATAATGATAGACCTAAGGGAAAAGGTAAGTGGATAGCACTTGCAGTCATTGGGATACTATTCGTTGTCTTGCCAAAACCACAACTGATTACTTATGAGAAATTAGGCCTAGTGGCTAGTAGTGTATATTGGTCTGGTCTTCCTGGTATTGATCCTGTGCTATTTGACTCAAATTTACATCCAAAGCCAGCGCTTGAGCGCAATACACTATACCTATGCCACGATTTGAAAAATCCTGACTCCTGTCAGAAGTACCAAATCGTTAAGCAAGAAGGGTTTATTGCAGCCATGATGAAGCTGCTCCAAGGCTAAAGCGAAAAAGCAACGAAAATGCCTCTCTATTGGGGCATTTAAACCTTATACGCATATGTGAAACGCATTTACGAAAGGCCGAGCACCTCACAAGCAATTAATGAAAAGCGCGAGCCTTAATTGTCATCGCTGCTAGTAATTCACTTCTATCGATTAACCTACCAGCAATAACATGTACCACTTCACCCTCTTTCTCTACTATACCCTTTATTTCTAATAGCTGTGCGCCCATATAGGCTTGCTTTTGTGCTCGAGCAGTACCAGACCACACAATTACATTGATGTTGCCTGTTTCATCTTCTAAAGTAAAAAAGGTCACGCCTTTTGCGGTACCCGGGGCTTGCTTTCCTGTCACCAGCCCTATCACTGTTACTAACGATTTATGCGGTCGATAAAGCAGTTCATTGGCCTTAACCGTTCGGTGTATAAGCTTTTCTTGCTCAAGTTGCTTGATTGGGTGAGTGCGTAAAGAAACCTTAGTGCTATTGTAATCTTCCTGTAAGTTTTCAAACTCTGTGGCGCTAAAGTGACTATATTGCGACTCTTTCTCTTCAATATCGCTGAATAGTGGCAAGGTTTTACTTTGATCTGCAAGTGACCACCTAGCCGCATAACGGCTATCTACAAAGTGATGTAAAGCATCCGCGGAAATCAGCTTTTCAATAGTGCTGTTAGTAATACCAGCTTGCTGTAACTGCACGATATTCCCAAACCCCTCTTGAGGTCTGCATTGTAATAATTGCAGTGCTTCTTCTTCACTTAACCCTTTTATAAGCCGAAGTCCTAAGCGGATCGCAAACGTTGCTTGTCTTGGCTCTTGTACGACTTGATGTTCGTAATCGGACTGGTTAACACAGATAGGTAAAATGCTAACCTCATGCCTTGATGCATCTTGCAACAGCTGTGAAGCCGAATAAAACCCCATTGGAAAGCTATTGAGTAGAGCGGTATAAAACATTGCGGGGTAGTAGTATTTCAACCACGCAGAGGCATAAGCCAGCACTGCAAAAGAAGCTGAGTGACTTTCAGGAAAACCATATTCACCAAAGCCGCAGATCTGCTCAAAAATCCGCTCAGCAAATTGTGCTTCATAGCCCCGATCCAGCATGCCTCGAATAAGCTTTTCTCTAAACTGCATTAGCTCTCCGGTTTTTTTCCATGACGCCATGGCTCGGCGCAGGCTATCCGCTTCTCCTCCAGTGAACCCAGCAGCAACCATAGCCAGTTTTATCACTTGTTCTTGGAAAATAGGAACCCCCATTGTCCTCTCTAATACCGATTTAACCGCTTCGGATGGATAAGTCACTTGCTCTTCACCATCCCGTCGCTTTAAAAATGGATGCACCATATCCCCTTGAATAGGGCCGGGACGTACAATCGCTATTTGGATCACTAAGTCGTAGTAATTCGCGGGTTTCAGCCTTGGCAACATACTCATTTGTGCACGAGACTCTACTTGAAACACGCCAACACTATCCCCTTTTTGCAACATCTTATAGACCAAAGGGTCGTCTTGCATACGAGTCAATTGGGCAAGATCCAGATTTCGCTTCGTATGCGCTGCAATATAGCCAAAACACTTACGGATAGCGCTTAGCATACCCAAGGCCAAGATATCGACTTTGAGTAACTTAAGGGTTTCAAGGTCATCTTTATCCCATTGAATAATGGTGCGCTCTGGCATAGCTGCATTTTCTACGGGCACTAATTCATGTAATGGACTTTCTGAGATAACAAAACCACCAACATGCTGCGATAAATGCCTTGGAAACCCCATAATGTCATTAACCAACTGAATAAAATGCTGACCTTTTAATGAGTTTGGCTCTAACCCTAACTCCACTAATTGGGCCTGCCAGTTAAGCCCTTTATCACGGCGGTTGAGGTGCTTAATAAAGTACTCTATTTGCGCCATTTCAATGCCCAAGGCTTTGCCAACATCACGCATGGCACTTTTTAAACGATACGTGATCACCGTTGCTGCTAATGCTGCGCGTTTACGACCATATTTTTTGTAGATATATTGGATCACCTCTTCACGACGTTGGTGTTCAAAATCCACATCTATATCGGGTGGCTCATTACGCTCTTTACTAATAAAACGCTCGAACAATACACCCACTTGCCGAGGGTCAACCGCGGTTATCTCTAAGCAATAACAGACCACAGAGTTAGCGGCTGAGCCTCGCCCTTGGTATAAGATTTGATGCTGTTTGGCATACATCACAATGTCATGAATAGTGATAAAGAAAAACGGATAATCAAGCGCTTCGATAAGCGCTAGCTCTTTATCAATAATGGCTTCTATATCTGGCGGCACGCCATCAGGAAAGCGAACTTGTTTACCCTTTTCGACCAACGCGCGTAAATAAGTCATTGGAGTAAAACCTTTAGGCACTAACTCCTGAGGATATTGATAATGCAATGAGTCTAAATTAAATACACATCGCTTCGCGATATTGGCACTTTCTTCAAGAAAGGTAGGTGAAAACAACTTATTAAGCTTAGAGATAGATCTAAGTGCCGACTCGCTATTGCTAATCATTTTCTCAGGGATCTCGCTTATCACACGATTCTGTCGAATGGCTGTCAGTGTATGCTGTAGCGCAAGTCTAGACGAGCAGTGCATAAGCACCCCACCAACAGCGCAAATAGGTATTTGGTAAGCTTTTGACAGTTTTACACAATGGGTAAAATAATGTACATCTTTTGCACTCAAGTTACGTCGGTAGCCAATCCATATTCTATTATGGTGATATTTACACAGCCATTGCAATGATTGAACATCTTGACTGTTCCCCTTTGGCAACCATAACAATAAGACATGCTTAAGCGACATAATATCCCACTCACTAAGCTGATATTGTCCCTTCTCCGTTCGCTGGCGAGCATTACTGATCACTCGACATAACTCTGTATAAGCGAGCTGGCAAGGACAAAGAGCAACCAACTCAATATTGTTGTACTTCAGTAAACTCCCAACTATCAGTTTTATCTTGAGTTTATGATCACGAATATAAGCATGAGCACGGACAATACCAGCCAAAGAGCATTCGTCAGTAATAGCTATTGCGCTGTAACCTAAAAAATCTGCTTGTTTGACCAACTCTTCTGGTCGCGATGCGCCAGTCAAAAATGAAAAGTTGCTCTGGCAAAAAAGCTCGGCATAAGACATTAGCTAAATACTCCATGAATATACCAATGATTATTTTGCTCTCGAAATACCCATAACCGCTGCGCTTGTTCATTTTGTACAATAAAATAATCTCGCTGGACCGGCTCACCGTCCCACCACCCCGAAGCGATACGCTCTGGACCAGAAATAATATTGACTCTTTCACATAACGGCTGTGGCTTCGGAAATAGGATAGTAGGTCTTAATTTACTCTTGAGTGTCGTGAAACGTGGCTCGTGGCTATAAGTGCTGGCCTTTTCAGGACGAGGATCGCCTGTAAGTTGTAAACCTTGCACTGCCTGCTCACCGAGCTTAGCACATAGAATAGCCCGCAGTCCTTGCGCAGACATCGCACTTTGCTGCGTTGAGAAGAGATCTTTTATTGTGGCATGCTGCGCTTCTAGTGCATCAGCTTTGAGTGAAACACTTTGTACGGGTGCATCTAAGGTTATGGATTCTAGCTTGAGGTTTAACAAGCGCTGCCAATTTGCCGCCTTATATTCAGGCTCCGCGCTGTTTAATGTGATCTCTAAAGCCTCTTTATCTCGAAGTGCTAAGGTAAAATAAAGCGTTCGAGTTACTAAGTTACGTTGCTGTAGGAATAACGCTAAACGCGATAGCAAATGCTCGATTGGCTTTTCTAACCAAGCCATTACTTCGACTTCGTAAAGTAAAGGTGCAGTAAGCTCAAAGGTTTCCACAGGTTGGTAATAGTTAAGGGTTTCCTTTAGTTTTCCAAACAAGCAGCCTACATAATGTACGAGTTCAGTATCAAAACGTTTGGCCAGTTCACTGAGTGAAAACTGCTCTAACTGCGCCACGTTTTTAACTCCGGTGCGAGCAAGCAACTCAATCACTTGACTGTCTAGACTTGTACGTGTTAATCCTATCTTCCCCAAGTAATGACGCTTTTGGCACTGCGTTAACATAAGCGCATTGCAATGCTCTCGCGCTAAGAGCTTAGCCATTATTGTGGACTCACCCATGCCGTAATAATAACTCTTGCCAAGTTGCGCTAATTGTCCAGATATTACTTGCCAGTAACTTGGCAAATCATGATAGAGCGACAGCATAGAATCGACTTTAAGCACAAGGCCATTAGGTTCATCGATTACAATATCTGCACTTACTTGATAAAGCGTATTGGCAATTTCTAATAGCTGCTGTCTTTCTAGAAGGTCGTCGTAGGGCAAAACATGAAGCTGTGTACACAATGCACAAGCAGTCCCAAGGCCCATTCCTATTTTTATACCTCGCTGCTGCGCTGCATCATTGAGCTGCACTATCTGGTTTTTGCGGCCATCAATAATAACAACGGGTGTAACAAAATCACCGGAAACCGTTTGCTTTGTCATTCCCTCTAGTTGCAGCATAGGAAAATAGAGATATAACCACATAACTAGCTCGTTAAACGCCGCTCATAGCCTGTAAATGCAACTATATTATCGCTAACATGAGGTAGATTTGGCTTTTCAAGCTCTGGCCAATAGTGGGGGTTTTCTAGTTTAAGACTACGATGTGCCAAGTGCCCCTTGTGCTTCTTCACTATCACATCCAAGCCGCTGTGCTGTGCTTGTAAAGCCACTGAAAGCGTAAATGGTAGAGTTTGAGCGTACTGTGCTTGATGTAAAACAAATAACCTACAACCTCCCGTCTGTGCACCTAGCTGCAAACGCTTTACAGCGGCAATAGAAAGCGCTTCGTGCCAAAGTACAAGCGCACTACACGCACCACTTTTTACACACTGCTCCGCAGCCCACAGTGCTTCTTTTTCACTTGGTGGCTGCAATATCATAAATTCACTCAGGTCTAACGATAAATAATGCAATGCCGCGGCATGTATTTGTCCTGGTGGATTAATTAATACCTTCAAACGGTTATCATCCGCAAAGTGGGGCAATATCAACCTTAACTCCCCTATTCCCATTGCAGTTTTTACACCAATCACACCTTGTTGCGGCCAACCACCACACAGCACATCATCAAGTGCAGCAAAGCGAGTACTGACGACATCATGCTGCACGGCCTTTCCACGCCCACGCCAAAGCAAGTTTTTACGCTCAAGAAGATCTATATAATTCGCCATACATCACCAAACACTGTTTATACATACAGTATATTTAAATAAAGACAGATCGCAAGTAGATCGCTAGAAAAGAGACGAGTTAAAAAGTAACCATGGTTTACGCTTTAAGTTAATCGTGTTTTGCTTAGAGGATATGAGAGTTGCAATGAGTACGGCGCGTAGATAATCGTCTTAGACCTAGTTATCTAAAACAGGAGCTAACCAACTGAGCCTGCCACTTTGCCACAACAGGCAAAGTTATGTTGACATTATTATAAGCTTATGTTGAAAAGTGAGCTGTTTGATTGCGATGACAAAGGAAGGGCTAAAGTAAATGAGCTTTTTGGATTTTTGTAAAGGAAGCTCGCTTAGAAGAGAAAATGCAAGCAAGCCCAGTGGTCGGGATTCGAATCGAAGCGTCGAACCGCCGTAACCCCAGCGTGACAGGCCGTGCCCACTTCATATTGTTAATCGGGCTTAATAGGTACAACCCATAACTCATTGGTTTTATTTAATTTAATGCGCAACACCGAATAAAAACTTTTATTTGGTCACGAGTTTTGTAAAGTTTTATTTATCAGAGTTTGGAAGGCATAATATTACAGTTATCAATTATTATCTGAATTCGGGTATACTTACTGCGAAATTAAATTTTCACTTATAATATTTGGTAAGTTTTTGACTAATATTTTTTCAATCGTTTAAATATTTTACGACTAGCTTTTACCAATTTTCCAACTTTTTTCTTTCTCGGTGAATATACTGGCAACGGTTTTGAATAGTCCAACACCACAGCTTGCGCCATTAAATCTAAATCATTGTTTTGCATATACCATTTCTTCTCAAAACGATAAAAACCCAAAACACCATTATTAACCAAATAGCAGTCAGTTAACTGTCTAAGTTCCCTGATTACTTGTGAGCCACCAGTACCTCCCTTATTCGCACTATTATGCATTAATTGTGTATTAGTATTAAGTAATTGAGCAGCAATAATACTATCTTTTTCACCATACAAACCAATTCTTTGTAAATCCAACATATGGGCCGCTGCCATTATATCACCCATCACATGAGGCTCAGCAAGATAATCACAAGCAGCAGTCAAAGCGTTGGCAAAATCATCTATTTGTAGTTGATCATCAAATAAACTTGAATATCGTGCAGCCTGACGAAAAAAGCCAACATCAGCACGGGCATAAGCTTGATAGTTTTCAGCAACATTCCCCTCACTTTCGCGTCCCGAGCGCTGAAATGCCCCCGTAAATTGCATTTGGCGGATAAACTTACACAGGTCTGTTTGAGCCGCAACCAATTGAACAATATCTAGTCGGAACTCATCAGGGTACTTACCCACCAAGCGAATAATATCTCCAGACAAACGACCTTGGCGAATACCGTGATCTAATGGATGATTAGGCCTAAAAACTTCTACACCATACGCTTTTATTTTGTCATTAGGTTTTAGCAAATAAGGCCGACCAAAATGAAACTTAATCAAATCCAGTAACGTTCGAACAAACTCCCATTCAGTCTTAGCTCTGCCCGTTTGTTCAGCGTAGAGTTTCATCTTCTGCAATTGTTCAGGGCTATAACGACTGGTAACGGTCACTGCATTGCGATCAGGCTCTATTGAATGGAACTCATACAAATAGCCAGAGCCGAATGTACGACGGAAAAACAGCTCAAAATCAGTCTTATTAATATTACCAATTTGTTCTGTCAATTGCGGATGAGCCTGCTCAATTAAATGCAACTCAAGTCGCGACCAATTCAATTGAGTACCTAAACGCTGTGTAAGCTGTTTAAGTAATCGACTCTGTTTGACTTGGACAACAGAGCCTCGCAGCCTATACCACCAGCTAAAAATAAATAGCGATACCAGCACAATAACCAATAATACAATGGATTGATTCTCGTTCATTACAATAATATCCATAGCAAATAAAACTTAAGTGGGCCGCCTTTTACCAGAATGACCATACCACCCAACTTGCCGAATTGGTTTTTTCAACCAATATCTTACAGTGATCTCGGCTAGAAACAGCCCATATAAACCATATAAGCAACGTTTTACCAAACGAGTTTTAGCAGTGCTATGATGGGATTTATCCATCAACTCTTTAAAAATAATCTGATTAAATGCGTATTTTGCAGAGCTTTCATCCACTCTAGATAACACAATAAAATTGCTCAGAACCAAACGACGCAAGCGTTTTAGATTAGACAAAGGTGTCGCCCCCGATTGAAACTCCCCCACAGCCTGCTCAACAATAGCAATTTTATTCATAGGTTCGGCATCAATAAAAATATTAGCGAATGTAAGATAGGTATCATCACTAATAACCCCAGAATCGAATTGGTGATCAATTTTATCTAATTTAAACGCTAAATATGCTTGCGGATATTTATTAACCTTATTATGTGAATTTCGGATGCTACTCCATAGGGTTTGGCCTTTTTGCTCAATCAACACCTTACGGCAGCCTGCAAGATGGCAATCATCCGACTTAATTTTGTCCACCAACATACCCAAGCTTCCAGAAGACACTTTAATATCATCGTCACACCAACAGAAAAACAATGAGCCAGCTTGACGTGCCAATTCCACAGCAGTATTTATCGCATCAATTTTATTTGGATAATCCATACTAATGAGTAATGTAGTTAGGCCTACAATCGACTTCGATGCCAATAACCCTTGCAACAATTCAATGTAAATATCACTTTCATGCTGATGAGCAGGATGATATTGTGCAGCCACGACCAGCTGCACATCTGAGCAAATTTTCTTTTCTAGCACCAACTCGACTTCTGCAAACAAACTTTCAAGCGTTTTATACAAATCAATAAGACTATCGCTAGTAAGTAAACAAGGCACTAAAACAGTTAACTGTGCAGACTCAGCAACTCCTCCCCACTCTATTTGATAACCATTTTTCGGCGCATCATATTGATAAACTTCACCAATGACACGTCTAATTGTGTTTAACATGGCGATAACTCACCGAATAATTGTTGTTTAATAGCCTCAAGATGATGAACTTGCAAATAAGCCCATTCCATCTTAAACCAAGGAGTCACTTGCTGTTCATTAGCAGCAATAAAATCGGCGACACCATCAATATCAATATACTGATATGCAGCCACTTCATCGGTATTTGGTTTTGGCAAATCATCGCAAATAGCCCAAAACACGTGACACAACTCATGCTCATGACCAACATCCAAATATTTAGCGCGATACAAGAACTTATACAAGTATTCCACTGATGCCTCTAAGCCTAGCTCCATTTGAACACGGCACTGAGCAGAATCTTTAATAGCAACACCCACTGACGGATGAGAACAACAAGAATTAGACCAACTTCCCGGCCAAAGTGGTTTTGGCGCAGCCCTTTGTTGCAATAACAACTGCCCTTGACGATTAAAAATAAACACCGAGTAAGCTCGATGTAATTGACCTTCACCCAAATGGGCCGCCAATTTACTCTGATGACCAATAACTTGATCATTTTCATCTACTAAAAGTAACTGAGGATTAATATCACTCATATTGATATTCTCCATAATCCTGAGTATAGAGGTTCTTGATAAACACACTCACACGCTCCTCAAGCTCAACTTGAATATTTACTTTCGATTGATTGTGTATCACTCCGACATCAACACCAAGCGGCGTCAACTCCTTGGACAATTGTTCACTATCTTCCATCTTTACCACACGATAATTGTTATCATTCAAAGCCTCTCGAATTTCTTCAGGCAAAATCGCATATTGTGGAGTTAAGTGTTTAGTATGAGGATACAAATGAGGTAACATTTTTAAAGCAAAAACATCAAAACGCACCGCCCGCAATCCAGCCAAAATATCGGCTACTGTGGTTTCTAAACTAAGTTCCATTTGCATCATGGCCAACAACATATATTGGCAATTTTGAATTTGAATTTTGCCATTATCATTACGTCTACCAGCATCGATAATTTTATCTTTATAAAAAGAAACGACCCTATCCACCGGATTTCTAACCAGTTGCAATATAGGCCAACCTTCATCGAACAGCGCCTTAAATTGGGCCAAGTCAATCTCTTCAAGAGTTTGCGCGCACGTTAAGCTGGTATACATCACCTTTTTATTGGTCACCAACAATTGCCGTTGCTTTATACTTTTAAAAAAAGCCATCACATCATCCCTTAATTTTCAATGGTATTGATCACCTGTTCAACGCCCATAGACAGCACCGACTCTTTCACTGCCACCACACCGCCAAGAGCATCAATCACCAAATGATACAAGGCATCAATGTTTTCCATTCTCAGCTCTTGAGGATTAGGTGCCATAGCAGATTCAAATTGCTGGTGCACTTTAGGATCTATCGCTTTGAGTTGTCTTGCTGATTCGCGAAAGCCCTGTAGCCCCCAATGACAATGCAGACGAATAAAAGCATCAGCCAAATTAAGCAATAGTTTTGAACAAGCAAATTCAAAAAAGCCGGGATGATCTTTAACCTGATGGATTTTGCGATGCAGGCTTTCAATCACCAGCGCTTTTTCCCGTCTGGCATCATGAGGAAAGGTCTCATCAATAGACTTGGCAGTAATATCTATAGCGTATTGCTTTAGTTTTTCAGCTATGCCGTTTGGATCTGACACAATAGTGGCTTCCAACATATGTTTGATGGTAGGACCATGCCTTCGGCTAAGCAGTTCAAGTAAGAAATCTTCAGTCACATAACGAAATTCAAATTCCAACCCTTCATTAAACACTTTCTTTTTATATGAAATATCTTCGCCATCGCGTATCAAAATCAAATCAATATCGCTGCCAGATTTAAATCTGCCTTTAAAATATGAGCCGTAGCCCATCACAGCAAGCACTTCATCGTCTTGTTTAAGTTTTTCGATTTCTGCATCGAATTTTTGATTCACTAATTCTAAACCCATCTTCATTTTCCCTAAAGTTGGTTACTCGATGTTATTGCTTCTATAGTTACCACTTCGACCAATGAGTCGAGTATGGGTCTGCCGAACATGGCAATATTCTCTACCACCTTCGAATTATTTTGTTGTTTAGCCTTAGGATCGATTTTTGCCAGAATAGTAGATGTAGCCGGATAGATAATGCCATCAAAACCAGCCTGTTTAGCCAACACCGCAATTCTGCGAGTCAGAGGATAAGAAAAACGACTAAACATAAATACCATATGCAAAGCTTTTTGCAGCGGTTCGGCTGCAATACAAGTCAAATCCAGCAATTTTAAATGTGACGTCGGGCGCAATGTCGCAACAAAAAGGCTATCATTTGCCGCCGCCCGGCACTCATGAATACATATCTGAAGATTTTGCGATGCATACATGACAGGCATGTTATCCGAATCAAGTCGTCCCGAACCCAACAATTCATCTGGAGGGCTATCATATTCTGTTGAATTTTGTGGCTGCTCTGGCGATACTCTTATACGGTAAAATTGATCTGATGGGGTTAAAACCCGAACCGGATAACTCTCTAACGCTCGCAGTAGTATCTGGGAATCAGTATTCTCCAAATAGGCATCATTAATGGCATTTTCAATGCACAATATATCCTGTTTCAGGGTTTTCCCCAGACTGCTTGACAACTTTTGCTGTTTATTGCGCTCTATATTCTTATCATTGTAATAAGCAGCCTTAGCTATTTCCCCGTGCAAAAAGCACTTATCAGCCAATTCAATAACCATAGCGCCACTTAAACAATGGCCTTCAGTCGAATCGCAATGAGGGCACCCAGCTAAATCAGCGACAAACAATTCCTCAACATATCTTTTCAAACCCGGATTGTTAAAACAATCAGAACACAATACAACAGCAGACATCCGCTATACCTTATAGCCTTGGCTCAACTGCCAATATTGATTCAACATCATCAGCACCTGAGCACTACAAAAGACGTCTTCATTTTTCTTGATTTTGACATTCGGATGAGGAAATACCCCACCATGCCAGCAACCGTTTTCACTTTGTTGGCTAAGCAACCATTTAAGGGCTTTTTGAACGTTAGGATCATCTAATTGAATGCCCGTCGCCAATAAAGTTTTTAGCCCCAATACCGTATGCAAAGACTCACTGATCTGATTTTCACCATCAGTTTGGCCACTAACCAGACGTCCATCACTTTGTTGCTCAGATAAAACAAAACGTTGCGCTTTAGCAAGATAACTATCAAAACGGCCATTATCATTTAAGCGCTGCAACAACTCGCAAATTGGAGCCATCAGATAAAACGGCGTTTCATAATATTGCCAATGTTGACCCCAAGTACCATTAGCCAACTGTCCTTCAGTTAAAAATGTCAGTGCTTGTAAAAAATATTTAGGCTCAGTATCAACCCTAAGCAAAGCCAACATGGCAAAAGCGGTGACACTAGGCAAGTGCTGTACATCTTCGCTTACCGCCGGATTTTCGATTCTCCAACGACCATCATTAAGTTGTTTCTCACAGATATATTGCGCTTGATTTATCACATCGGTGCGCTGAGGAAATTGTCGTTCTAGCAAGGTCTTTAATAATTGTAGATATTCACTGGAAGTCTCAATGCAATATAAATCCGTGCGTTTTGCTGAGTCTGGCACCATACCATCATCAGTTTCGCTACTGGCCAAAAACGCCATAGCGGCACTTAGCACAGCATCATTTTGCAAACTTTCCTGCTCAGCCCACAAAGTGATAGCCATAGCCGCTTCAATAGTTTCCCAAACATCAAAAGTGCCGTAATTAGCAGCTGTAATTGCTCCATTGGCTTTTTGTTGCTGACGCAAATAAGCCAACCCTTGTTCGCAGGCATCTTTGAGTTGTGTTGTAGAAATTCCTGTTGTCATATGTATCCCTTTTAAAATTCCTTCAAACTAAAATCTTCATCATTAGGCGTATTGCGATAAAACTCTTGGCTTAAGCCAGTTTTAATTTTCTTACGCAAATCGGCCATTTTCTGTTTATAAGCTGCACGTATAGGCGATTGATAGCCAGTCGTCTCATCGGTAGTCAACGACTTAGCTTGTTCTATTTTTACATAGAGAGGCTCACTTAAATTACGCACCTTTTTGCAATGTACAGCACGTAAGGTAAACTCATCGTCCGCACCAATTCGAGTAGAACCATCAAATCCACCTAAAGTGTCAAAACAGCTAAAGCGCACTAATTGAGAGGGTTGATAACTGATGTATTTAATCCCCACTTTATGGGCAAGATAAGGCATCTTATAAAACCGTTTAATGTAATAACTATCGCCTTTATCTAAATCCGACATGACTTCCATATAAGCAGAGCCAAGTATATCGATATTGCTGTCTCTCATCCCATCATATAAACGGTCTAAACGCATAGCCACACTGAAGTCATCAGCATCGTGAAAGGCCAAATATTCAGTATCCAACTGCTGGATAATGGCATTTTTCATCCGATAAGTACCAACATTTTTACTGGCACGAAACAAACGAATAGGATGTTTGCTTAGTTGTTTAGTTTTATCTAACTGCTGTTGCAACTGAGCAAAGACATCATCTGATGAGGCATCGTCCATTACCAATAATTGAATATCTTTAAGACACGTCAAAGACAATGACTCAATAGCCCTACTAATCAAATGAGGTTGATTATAATGAGGAATAGCAATACTGATACGGCTCATTCGTCACCACCGGATGAAGCAGACCACACAATTCGTTTTAACGGTTTGTCTATCAGCACTCTTAAAAGTAATTCAAAGGTCACTAACAAATAACCAAAATAGAGTAAAGACTTTACAACCAGTTGACGATTAAACTTCAAAGGCCGTGCAAACAATGGTGCAAACATAATATTGTGATAAATATATTTAGCTTTAGTCTTATCGAACTTATGCAATAAGATCATATGACTAAGACTGATACGGCGAAAACGAATTAACTTTTGTTTAAGATTCAAATCGGTCAAATAATAAATTTTGGCCGCTTCAATAACCTGTATTCCATTCATAGGTTGACCATCCAAACACAGATTGGCAAATGTTAGATAGCCATCATCACTGATATCTCTTTCATCAAAGTCATGCTCAACAGCATTGAGCTTAAACAGCACACAGCCTTGGGGGTATTTATTTGGTTTAGTCCTTGGAAGTTTTAAGTAACGCTGCTCAATAAAATCTTGCGGATTTTTAACTTGAACATGCACTGGACCTACGATGCAATTGTGTCGCACATAAATACTACCAATTAATGTTTCCATAATATTGTCAGACAACAGCAAATCACCATCACACCAACCAAATAATTCACTTTGTTTTTCTTTAGCACATTTAATTGCTCTTTTGATCATAGCGATTTTATTGGCTTTATTTTGCTTTATCAGTGTCACATGTACATTAGATTTAGCCAATCTAGCGCATAAATCAGCAATAATTTGCTGGTATACACTTTGTTGCCAATTTCCCTGAATGCCTAAAATCAACTGAGCACTAGAGATCAACCCACTTTCAAGCTGTGCATTCAATTGTTCACACACTTGACAAACACAACGATAAAACGCGGCAATATTATCATTTGGCAATACCAAAGGTAGTAAAAAACTCAATTGGGCAGTATCACCTTCGCGGATGAATTCAACTTGAGCATCAAAACGGCCAAAATCAGCTTGCCAAGTTTTCCCAATGAGCTTACGCATTTGATTAAATAAAAAAGACATTGATTAGCTACTTCCACAGGCGGCCAGCAACATCCCCCACTGGCGACAAATTTTCATTTGATAACGGATAGAGTGTGCAGGGTGCCAACACAGCAGCGCCAATCTAACTAAATTAACCAAAAATCTGGCGAAAATTTTTAAGCTAAAAATGAAGCCACTGCGATTTTGATGAAAAATTTTGACATTAGTTTGGCCGACTCTAAAACTACGCTTACGCACCCAACTTTTAGTTGCTCTTAGTTGATCATAATCTTCATAGGCCAAAGCCTTACCCTCATAGGCAAACTTAGCACCTAAAGCTTTAGCCCGATGGAAAAAGTCGGTATCCTCACCACCTGAAATGCCAAATTGCAGATCGAACAATTGCCCGTGCATCTTTTGATAAATAGCCTTAGTTATCAAAATATTGCAAGAACTCAACGCCATTGAATCATGACTGCTCATCAATTGATGGCGATAGAAAAAAGGCACTTGACTCATCCAAGGTTCAACCTTAACTAAAAAGTTAGGACGTGTATTACCCTGGACAATATCCGCTTCGCTTTGCAATTGACAATTAACCAACTGGTTAAGCCAATCACAATCTACTATTTCATCATCATCTACCATAGCAATGACACTAAAGTCATGTTCTTCAAATACCATCTGCAACAACATGTTGCGAGCTACAGAAATATTGGCAGGCGCAACGGCACGGGTATGCAAAGTAAAACGATAATCGGCTAACCTGCTAGCCAACAAATTAACTGCTGATTGACTGTGATTATCATTGTCCACGACAAAAACACAAAATTGTGCAGAAAATTTCAGTTGATTAATTGAATCAAGCAAACGTAACAACGACTTTGGCCGTTGATAAGTTGGAATTCCTATGGCTACCTTATGCATCACAATACAACTAGCTATAAACTACCTTGGGACAAAGCAGCAGGCGCGTTGCCACTAATTAAACCAATACCATGCAGCAACAAATTATCACTGTGTTGATAGCTTTGATGTTTAGTCCATAAATAAACTCGGCTACCATGCTGTTGCGCTCTGGCAGCAAACTGTTCAGGCCACCCCCACAAGTATTCAGCAAATTCAGGTGACACAATAATGATGCGGTTTTTACACGAATTAGGATAAGACTCACTCCAACCAACCAGCGCGTAATCAATCAGACAAGTCTTTAAATCCCGTTGGGTAATACTGTTCACTTGCGGATTGAGGCTATGAATATAATCCACAACCTGAGCATTGCCGATATGTACAATTTGTTGCTGCATTTGAGGCTCTAAAGTATCGATAAACTCCAACAAAATACGCGATGCACGTTTAGCGGTGGTTTTTAGATTCAACCAGTAAGTAACATCTGGATCTGTAACTAAAGTCTCTAACAAAGCTATTCTTAATCCTTGATTGCGATAAGGAAAAGTTTTGCCGCCATCTAGGGTATAACCGTAGCCAGCATCTAAATCTTTTATTTGCTCCCAAGTCAATTGGTGAACTTTACCTTCACCATCAGTAGCACAGCTCAAGTCATTATCATGAAACGCCACCAAACGGTTATCACGAGTTAACTGCACATTCAAATGAATATTACGTACACCGTTTTTGATTTGTTGCTCAACCGCCGCCAGCGTGTTTTCGATTAAACCACTTTCACTTGCCGTAATACTTTGAGCCATACAACCAGTTTGCTTGAGTTTAAGATAGTCCACCACCAAACCACCGCCACGATAAGCAACAACATCACCTTGGTGGCGCAATTGAAACTCAGGGCTTTTAAAAAAACCAACAATGACTGTACCAACCAATGCCAATATCAGCAGTATGTTAGCAAGCTTCTTCATCTTTGATCCTCGGAATATTTTTCATTAAAGCGCTGTTGCAACCAATTAAAGTTGTTAATGAAGCTAGCGTGATCTTCTCCTGTTGCACTACATTGACGATAAAACTCTATACCTTCAACACAACCCCGTGCAACCCATTGCGCATATTCAACATCCTCTTTAACATTGGACCACTGTCCTAAGCGTTGTTGACGTATAAATTCTTCCCGCACTCGCTTTCGCGGCACACTCAATTTAACCGACTCGCGAAACGCTGCACGCCACGCATGAAAAGCGCTAGCATTAATAATAGTGGTAGAAGCAACCACATCCACTGGCTTGTATCGCTTACTTAGCGACATTGTCATATCGCCCCAAAACTCATCGACCGTAGCAAAAACTCGTTTATTAAACAGTTTTACCCCACCATTGCCATAACACAACCCATTGACCGAATTGATACAACGCCAAACATAAGTGGTGTCGTCACACAACTGTGATTCAGGTAAGGCAAAATCAAACTCAGAATGAATTTTATTATCACCATCAACAACAAAAAACCACTCACCACTAACCGCTTGAGCTGCTAATTTATGCGCATTGAGAATACCATCAACACCATGAACCCGCTTAACTTTTGGAAAACGTCTGCGTAAATTTAGCCAGTTGTCCTCAGCACACAGCTCATCATATGAAATAAAAACAATATCGTACTGCATCATAATTCTCGCAATAAACTAGCCAAGGCATGAGATTGCTTGCCTTGGTTAAATAATTGACTAACTTTAGCTACAGCCTGTTGCCCAATATGAAGACGCATATCAGATGTAAAATTAGCTATTAGTTCAATCTTCAACGAAAGCCCTTCAATATCACCTTCTGCAACCAAAAAACCATTCTCACCATCATCGACCAACTCACCAATCCCCGAATGAAAACTCGACAACACAACTTTTTTCATGGCCATCGCTTCCATCAACACTACTGGCACCCCTTCCATATCACCGTTATCCGCAGTCTTAGAAGGCAACAACAAAACATCAGTTTGCGCCATAAGCTGCAAAGTTTTGTGATGGGCCAAAGCACCGTGTAATGTCACTCGATCCTCAAGTTCTAGTTCTCTAACCGAATTTTCACAAATTAGGTTTAACTCGCCATCACCGACAATATCAAAATGAAAATTGACTCGATTAGAAACTCTGGCCAAAGCTTCAAGAGCATCCAGTATCCCCTTCTTTTGAGTCAGGCGACCAACAAACAGGACACGCAATAACCCCGCATCCATTTTATGGTACTCAGCCAATTGAGCTAGTTGTTCAATATTCACTCCCATATGCATAACATCAACTTTCTCTCGCGCGCAGCCCAAAGACGTGATCTTATCTTGCATAAAACGGCAGACCGATAACACCTTATCCGCTTGAGTAAATAACTTATGATAATGTGGTGTTAAATCTTTAAACGCTGGAAGCTTAGTAAGTTCATAGGCATGTAAAACACTAACTAACGGCCCTTGTATATAGCCAAACTGCTTTAACTGTGCCGCCATAACGCCTGCTCCCCCAAAATGAGTGATGACAATCTCATCAGCTGCAATACGCTTAGGACCTGAAACAATTTTATACAGTAACTTAGTGCGGTAATGTTTAGCATTTAAATTATCCCAGCGCTGTTTAAACTTACCTTGAGAATAAGGATGTAATAACCAACGAAGCATACGCCCTTTTGAATAAACTAAATCTTGCTCACCAATAACATCGACTTCACACCGAGCCAACAGCGGATGCTCGTTAGCCAAATCCACATGATTACTCTGTTCTGAACAAGCTACTGTGACCACTCGAACGCTAATCCCCTGCTGCAACAAACCCAATATTTCTTGGCGAATAAAGGTTTCACTCAGCTCCGGAAATCTTTCGAGAAAATAGACTATTTTCATCCGTTTAAACCAAATTTATCCAGCCTTTAACCGACGCTCTGGTAAATCTGTCGCAACACCGTGTAAAACTGGACACATGATCGAATCGGCTATATCAACATAAAAATTCGGTTGTGGCGGCTCGTTTGTAACATGAATAGGATCGCTAAACAGCAACTTGTTATGCTCAAAACGCAAATGCAATACAAAAGTTTTACGGGTACGACCTGAGAGTAAATTATCAGTGGCATGGATCAAACGACTATCATGAAAAGTCACATCACCACGCTTAGATAGATATTCCACCACATTCCACTTAATACCTGTCTTTTGGGCAAACTGCTGTCCCAATTCATCCAACGGTTTACGGAAACTGAATCCAGACACTTCGCGCTTATTCAGCGGCTCAAGTCGGTGAGAATTTTCAACATAAAGAATTGGCGCATCATCACTGTTAACATCTTCAAGAGCGATATGAGCTGTAATCCAGTGACCACTAAACAAATGTTTACCGTATTGACCGTCTTGATGCCAACTTATGTTGTACTCTAAACCTTCACCGGGCACCTTGTTAACCAAGTGAATAAAAAATGCCTGAGCAAAATCACTATTCATCAAGCGACTAGACAATACCCCAATCCCAGCTTCCATCAATAAACCAACCAAAGCAGGATCTGCCACAGTAGGATAAGAAACACGAGTAAGGTATTTTTCTGAATCTTTCGGAGGGTGAGTACGACGAGGCGGCGGATTACCACTAACATATTCTCCAGACATAATACGGTCATAACAAGCCTCTAGCTTATCTAGCATTTGCTCGTTAAGTAGCCCTTCAAATTTTACCAAGCCAGTATCATTCAATTGCTTTTGATGAGCAGACATATCATAGTATTTATCAAACACAGTTTAGTTCCTCAAATGTTTGTTTAGGCGCAGCAAAACCGACCAAATCAGTAGCAACACCATGAATTACCGGACACATCAATTGATCGGCAAAGTCCAAGTAATAACTAGTTTGTGGCGGATTATTCCGAATTAAAAACGGTTCGTTGATCACCAACGGGTTATGACTAGTACGCATATGAATACTAAAGGTCTTACGGGTTTTACCACTGCGTAGATTGTCCGAAGCGTGAATTAAACGACTGTGATGAAAATTAACATCACCGCGCTTAGAAGTATGATACTTAACCTTCCAAGGTACATTTAAACGCTCAGCTAATACCAAGCCATGCTCATACAAATCAGCCTTAAAGGCCTGCCCAGTAATTTGTCCTTTATGTAAACCTTGTTTGAAAGTCGGTAAATGATGTGAATCTTCAATATACAATACTGGCGCATCATCTTCATTAACATCAGATAAAGTAATGTGAGCGGTGATCCAATCTCCTTCAAATAACCAAGGAGAATATTGTCCATCTTGATGCCAGCCGATATTAAACTCAGGCCCCTCGCCGGGCACCTTATTAATCAATTGAATACCCCAAGCCTGAACAAAATCACTCTCGCTTAATGCATTGGCCACAACCCCAATTCCAGCTTCCATTAATAAGCTGACCATTTGCGGATCTGCAATTGCCGGACAAGAAATTCTGGTCAAATTATCGTATGAGTCATTTGGCATATGAGTGCGATTAGTCGGTGGCACACCTGTTAGATAATTACCTTCAATAATACGGTCAAAACAAGCTTCAAGTCTTTCAAGCAAATCTTCACCTATTAATTTTTCGAAACCAACAACACCATTATCTAGATAATGTTGCCGCTTTTGATTAAAATCATATTCGCACTCAAACAAAATGCCCCCTCCTTGCAATCAAATCACCAAATACATAAACATCAACATCTCTGTCGGCAAAATCATTGATTACATCTTCTGGTGTCAAACAAATTGGCTTGCCACGACCATTAAGAGAAGTATTAATCAACGCCCCAACACCACTAAACTTTTCATATGCTAGTAATAACTCATGAACTTTAGCATTATCTGTTGAGCTAACGATTTGCAAACGCGACGTGCCGTCAACATGAGTAGCCTCTGGGATTAAGTCCGAGTCAATATCATAATTAAACAACATATATTTTGACGGAAATATATCATTGGTGATTTTAGCCAAAGACTCTTCAGCAACTATCGCCGCTAAAGGGCGATACCATTCACGAGACTTAACCATGTGATTGAGTCTATCTTTCATTCCATGAGCCTGACAACTTGCAAATAATGAACGATTACCCAAAGCTCTTGGTCCCATCTCAGATTTACCCTGATACCAAGCAACAACCTCATGATTGTGTAGATATTTTGCTAATTTTTGCGCTGTATAGTC
This sequence comes from Pseudoalteromonas sp. Of11M-6, assembly GCF_022347905.1. NCBI lineage: Bacteria > Pseudomonadati > Pseudomonadota > Gammaproteobacteria > Alteromonadales > Pseudoalteromonadaceae > Pseudoalteromonas > Pseudoalteromonas sp. Of11M-6. Next base: position 47,281 of record NZ_JAKRFW010000018.1, read on the forward strand.
CTCGACAATAAAACCTTGCTTTTCAAGCCAGTCACGCTCAACTGTATAGCTTTCACCACAGCTATATACAGACACAGGCTCAAGTAAATGACCTTTCAATTGTAACTGGGCAAATATCGCCGCTCCCAAACTTTGACCTGAGTCATTGCAAACAGGAGGTACAGAATAACGTTCACCATAGCGCTGCCACAGCAGAGTATTCACCATAAGATTCAATGCGCAACCACCAGACATGGAAACTGAGAGGTCCTCATCAGTAACAATGTGACTAACATGCTCAACCACTGTCTGAGCGAACAATTGTTGTAAAGTCGCCGCCAAATTAGCCTTAACTTTAAACGTCGGTTGCCCTATATATTGTTTAAACAACTTAGCTAAAAACTTAGGTCTTTCAACTACTGAATAATCATAAAGATTATGTGGTGCAGCCAAAATCATCTCAGCATATCTCGGTTCATATTCACCATATGCCGCCATACCCATCACTTTGCCTGCAGCTGAAGGAGATTTTTCTATGCCCATCATAACCGCAAGAGAAGTCCAACCCATACCAGAGCCAAACCAAGGCAATTCATTGCAATGAGTAATAGTTAATTGTTTGCCATCACGACGAACCACACAATTACGTGAAAAATGCCCCCGCCCTTCATTAACAAAACACAGCTGTTTTTCCGCTGGTTTAGCATATTGAAAGCCAACCATTGCATGGCACATTTCATGGGCAACAACAAAACATTTAACTGACTTACCTGTAATCAGAGTTTTAGACTCAAAATAGAAGTTATGCTGGTCAATACCTTGATTCAACGTTTCAAAATCATCGATTTTTGCGACTTTATTGCTAACGTGAGTACTAAAAGACACCACATCGACCCTTTGCAACAAATCGGCCTTATGCTCTTTTAGATAATCCAGGGTAGTTTGAATTTTTCCATCGTGTTTGACCCGAGATAATCGCTCGGTTTCAATCGACCAAATCAATTCTCCATTTTCAACAAAGCTAACAGCCGAGTCATGACCTATTGAGTGAACCCCCATAATCAACATGATGCTGCTTCCTGCGCTTGTTTGGCCGCAACCCATTGTTCATGCATCATTGCTAATAAACGCACAGTCCGATTAGTGGTCAGGCGCAAAGCTCCAAACTCCTCAATATACATTTGACTAATCTGTTCGATATTGAGCTTTTGCAACAGCAACACCAAATCCTCTGGTGAAGTAACAACTTTGTCAGTCAACTGAGCATCAACAAACATATTCATCATTGCCTTAGCGCTATCTGTCATCTCAACTTGATGCTCAGACATTTTAGCTTCAAGACCAGCAATCAGTTGAACCTTGCACTGACCTATTTGCCCAAGAACTTTTTGCTCTTCGGTAGGTAGTTGTAACCACGCTAAGTTAGGCCTTAAATTAATCGAATCACCAGCCAAATACTTCAATACATTGGTTCTTAGTTCACAATAAGCCTGTGGCGAGTCAACCAACTCAGCAATCTTGTTGTAAATATCTTTCCAATCATCTCTGATACAACCAAGTTGATGCTGCTCAAGGTACTGTGCTCCCCACTCTTCCATTGGCAATCCAGAACGCAAACCCAACACAGGTTGCTTACCAAGTACAGCTTCGATCAATGTATTAATACTACCTTTACCAACATACACAGTGCCTTTTTTACCAAGTTCGGCCACTAAAGCTAAAAAATCCTTTTGTTGCAGACCATCAAGGACTTTTGCACGGCCCGGATAATCACGGGCGCTTTGTTCAGCTACCGCCAGCTCTTCAGCATCATTGATCACAATATAATGAAGGTTTAAATTGGTGTTTTTCAACAACTCTTGATACAACAATGTATATTTACGCCCACCGCGATTACTTACCAAAATCACATCTGTCAATTCACTAACTTGCTGCGTATCAGCTAAATTTTCCATTTGCACCGAAGAGATATAACCAAAATCATGAATTTGTGTTGCAGGCACTTTCACTATATCGCGCAGATATTCAGTTGCAGCAGGTAAACGAGTCAGATATTTCATACCGCTATCAATTGCACTACGGTGAACATCCATACTAAAGTGACCGTGATTAGTCACATAGTTATATAATTGTTCCGGCATTTTCTTAATTTTCTGGGCTGCTAACATACGAGCCACCACACCTTTAGTGCAGATAACGGTCGTAGGTTTACGCTGTTCAATCGCCTCAAGCAAAGGCAAATATTCAGAAAAATCTTGCTCTTCGGTTTGCTTAGCCACCCTATGATCTAAACGGGTAACAATATTCAAATAATTATCAAATACTTCATCACTATTAGCGGCACTCTTTACCGCCATCTTAATGTCTTGACCCACTTGAACAAAATTGTCAATATAATCATCACCAGCAATCAAATCCACAAGCTGACCCGAGGTCTTAGTCAAAAACGCCTGCAACTGTTTAGCAGCCAGAAAATTCCCAAATTCTCCCCAGGACTTCATACATACAATTAAAATCATCCTCAAGTCCTCTTATTGTGCATTCATAGTAGTAGTAATGTAATCAACTATATCCAAACGAATTTGAGCAAATTGCTGCTGACAGTCTTGACTCCATATGCTTTCAAGCAGTTTGCTCAAAGTACTGTATTCCCTATCAAGAACTTGCAAAGCAGCATTAATGCGGATTTGAACGTCAGATTTAGATTGCTCAAAAGTCGCCTTATCCATAACTTCAAAAATAATATTCTCACCTTGGATTTCGACATCTTTAGTAAAATCAATGGCATCATCAATCAAACAACAAATACGACCGAAATAACGGGTCGCTTCAATGAGGTTATGGTCATTTTGTTGTGGTAAAGCATCAACAAAATCTCTGGCAATCATCGCGAAGAAACTACCGATGCGGTCAGTAGAAACATATTCGTCACCATTTTCCCCCTTTGCTTGGGCTATTTTACTTTGAATAATGGAGTCGTAGAGTCCTTTACAAGTCTGCTTAATATTATCTAAACGACTTTTCTCACCGCAGCTTCTTTCAGCAATTGCTAACATCATGATGTAAAAGACATACATATCTTTATCGCCGACCCTTTCGTCGCCATCAATAAAGTCGTCGGCGATACTAGTAGACAAGCTAAACAGTAAACTTTGCATCACACTTTCAATGCGCTCAGGCCATTGCTCTTGAGGAATATCGCAAACACGAAATAAAAACCAAATTGATGGGTATCCCATGCACTTTGACGAAAAGTATTGAGCCGACTGACCCAATACAGAACTAATAAGAGGGCCGTATTCTTGCAAATGCTCACAAACCTGTTGAGATACTTGATTGCGGACAGGTGTCGCATCCAAGATGCGCTCAAGCGCATCAGAAACATATTTATCCATGGACTATTCCTTATTATCAATGACAAATTAAACGATATACGGGAAGAAAATCCCAAACACATACTCATAGAGTTTTACCCCTTCAAGGGTAATAAAGGCTTGAGTTGAATTACCATGAACTAACTTAAAGTCTTTCATATCCACAATATCAATAATCACTTCAGCACGACCATCCTTTACTCCCATAATGGTTTTAACCTTTCCTTTAATAGAACCATACTTAAGATAATTATATGCGCTGAGTTTAACTTCAACCTCTTTACCCAAGGCGATATCGAGAATGTGCTTTTCATCGACATAACCTTTGGTAACAAAGTGCTGTCCTTCAGGGTAGATGGTGTAAACCAATTCGCCTTTTCTATATTGGGTTTTGCGAATGCCATTGAGACTTTCAAACTCAACTCGGCCATCAACTTCAGCCTTGCCCTGCAAGCGGTTATGATTTTTTTCCAATTGCGCTAACTCTAATTCTTTAAGTTTTAGGCTATCGGCAAACACTTTAGCTTCGTTTTCCAATACAGATAAAGTCACCGCCATATCGCGTTGACGGGTTAAACCTATCTGTTGTTGGCTTTGTTGATTTTTTAATTGCGCCAATTTCAGCTGTTGTTGATGAATATCTTGCTCCATCTCAATGATTTCCGCTCGCTTATGGAATAAATCCTGTTGATAGCGGATTTTGCGGTCTTTAGAGATATGACTTAAATTAGTCACTCCCTCGACAAAGGTCGATTGCTTAAGATAATCCTTATTAAGTAAAGTCAATTCTTGCTTCAACCTAACCAGCAGGTCTTCGATCATGATAATCTCAGCCTTTATACTTTTGACTTCAACCTCTTCAAACTGACTGAGCATAGCCACCGAACTTCGAGTTTGCTCTATTTTCTGCTTTAAAGCCTGCGCTTGCACTTGATCGCGGATCTCTTCTTGCCGAAGCAAAACCAACTGATCCTTAAGCTGAATATTTTCCGCTTGGTACATAGACATATCGGACACCACTTTACTCCCATCAGGCACCTGATATTGATCAATAATAATATCTCGCTCAGCATAATGAAGGACAGGTTCGGGAACGATATAAATAAACGCTTCTTCCAGCACCACTCGCAATTGAATCGTTACCGCCAATGACGCCACTAATGCAATAGAAAATAACCAAAAAGTCACTTTTAACAACTTAGAGCGAGCTTTTCTCAATTCACCGTGAATATTGTCATTGACCTCATGCATATGCCACATCCTTGCGTTTATCAGTCTGTTTACTATCCGACAGACGTTTAGTTAAGGTCAGAAGTTCACTGCGTTCACTATCAATAGTAAAATCATGGGCAACATAAAGAATGATACAGTTTGTTTTCTGATTAATAAGCTCACCAACAATCTTACTAGTGTGCTTATCTAAACCACGAAACACCTCATCAAACACCAATATAGGCTTATTCGACAAATACACCCTCAAAAACAAGATAATCTGTCTTTGTCCCTCAGAAAAAGGATTCACCCTATCACTAATTTGCGTATGCAATTGCTCCGGCAAAGCTGCAATTACAGACCATAGACCTATTTTCTTAAGTAAATCAACGACCGTTTCTTGTTCGATTGCTTGGCCTAAAGTAATGTTTTCCCACAGCGTAGTAGTAAACAGAATGTCATGGGGAAAGTACGCCGCACAATGGTTAATACGACGGTTTGAGTTAACCAAACGCTCGCCAATTTTAAAAGAAAATTCGCCATCAATGGGGTCAAACAAACCGACCAACGACTTACAAAAAGTCGTTTTACCTGCACCATTAGCACCAACCAATTTATAAATTCGATTAAGTTTAAAGGTAGTATCAGGTACATCACAAACAGCCTTACCATTAACCCCAACCTTAAGACCACAAACACTTACTTGCTCAATTGGCTGACATTCAACAGGCTTATCATTCAACTCCTTTTCATTGATACTGACACTATCCAAAAACTCCCGATAACGCTTTAGAGTTATACTAGTGCGCTTCAATTGCATAAAAGACATCAATATTTGCATTGTGGTTTTCATCGAAATTTCAGAAAATGCCATTAAAGTCAACATTTCACCTAAAGTGAACTTATTTAAAGACAAAATACTTATCACCACAATTGCCCGGATAGCAATACTGCTAACAGTACGGACGACAGAAGTACTAGTTTGAATTTTTTGCTGTAAAAACGACACATCCCGCTCACGATTGAGAAAATCCTCCATACGAGCAGTACATCGTTTAAAGACTTGACTTTTATAATTATTAGCGCGGATAGTTTCCCGCCCATCAACAATATCATCGACTACAGACAAAAAATCTGATTTAATTTGAAAACGCTGGGTTTCATACTCAACAGTTTTAGGAACGGCTTTAAGGTAGATCACCACCAACAACCCCAAACTGATAGCCATCACCAAACCTATCAGAGGGCTCATATACAAAATAATCGAACTAAGAACAAAGATGGTCAAAAAGCTAACGGCGATATCAACTTGCAAAGTTAAATAATACTTTTTGATATTCTGAGCATCATAAATCCTCTGAATCAAACTGCCCTTCTTATAACTGTTTAATTCAGGGATTTTGGCCGTAAGTAAGGCCACCAAATACTTATCTAAATGATGGTAATCGAGAAATTTTTCTAACACCACTCGATAACTTCTAGACAAATACCCGATAGTCAAATTTAGAGTTTCGTAGCAAGCATAAAACATTAAGAAGATTAGCAAAAATCGCATATCCCCCGACGGAATAACGCTATCGATAAGATACTGGGTAAAAAACGCCGTAAACGAGCCAATTAAACTAATTAGCAAAGCGAAAACAAACAATACCCGAATATGTTTGGAGTAAGAAAAACTAAGTTTTAAACGTTTAAAAAGCATAGACAAAACCAGATATAATACTCACAAACTAAATCGTATACTTAGTCAACATATGCCAAACGTAAGCATCTAAGTCACTCAGCGCTTGAGTATTTGGAGTATCGATTCGAGCAAGAAGAGCATGTGCCGCCTCTCGATGTTCAGCAAGAGTCACTTGAATCGCCTTTTTCACTTGTGTTCTGGTCATTGATTTTAAGTCATCTTTGTTACTGACCAAATCCACAATAGTCTTTTTACCATTTAACCGATCAAGCCCCGGCGTTTTACTTGTTTTCTCATCACCAATAAAGGCATCATAAAAATCATCTAGAATCTGCAAAATACGAGCAACTTCTCGGGCGTAATCAAACAAATGCTGACTAAGCTGTTCATTTTCATTAATCACACCAAGAATTTTCATCGGAAGAGAGATAATCGAGGAAGTTTTACCATCAATGAGTTTATAATAACTATCGAGATCTTCGGTATCAAAAGAATTAATATCCAATAGCTGACCATCAACTAATTCCATGCAAATATCACACAAATACAAACTGCAACCTGCAGCATATTTTGCCTTAACGGAATTAGCCAATTTAAATGCCAGACTAATAAGAAAGTTACCAGCCAAAATGGCAGTATCGGTACCATATTTTTTGTAAATTGTTGGCTCATTACGACGATAATCAGAATTATCCATAATATCATCATGTACTAACGCTGCCGCGTGTAACATTTCAATAGCAACAGCAACTTTCATTGCATCAGAAGCAGATTCTTGAGGTTCGTCATATACTTGGTTAGCCATGAGAACCAAAATCGCTCGAATACGTTTACCACCTTGAAGAGCATCACAAATCGGTTGATAGATATTTAAAAAACGAACCTTGTCCATTTCTTTTAAGATTTCATCATCAATTCTTTTTCTAAAAGATAACCAAGATTTCCCTTCCAAAACATCATTTGGTTGCTTAACTACGTCCATATCATCCATCATGCTTGCATATCCTTTTAATTTTCGAGACGCGGAATTATACCCAACTTTCTAAGTTTTACTACTAAAAAATCACATTTTACTTTCAGTTCACCCCTCATGCTTAACATAAAAACAACAACCAACCAAACTAAATAAACAGTCAAACAATCAAGAGTTCAAGGTAAAACAAAATTGAGCTTACTGTGCCCCTTCGCCATGTAGTGGGCTTTCCCCACCTCGCACTACTACGAGCGCTCCGGCCAATATATTTATCGATTTCAGACAGGTTCGTGGTTCAATTTAAAACATCCTTGTTAGCTCTGAACTCCGGGCACACGGTAAGTTATATCCCATGACCAAACTTCATTCGGTGTAGCAGCTGTAAAACTCGTGGGTTTAGCCACTTTTCTCAGTGCTTTGCTGCGACCACGATGATGTAATTGGTTTTCAGCCTTAAGCACACGATAGAAGCTTGAAACTGAGCCAAGATAGATATTGTTATCTAACAACCTAGGCACTATCTGTGAAGGCGGTAAGCTAGCAAATTCAGGCTCATTACAAACATCAACAATGGCTTGTTGCTCATGCACGGTTAGTTTATTACTTGGCACTGGACGCTCTGCCTCTGGGCGTTTGTCTGTTTGTACTATGCCTTGCTGATACCATCGTCTATACGTTCTCAAGCTGATATCTATTTCTCTGCAAGCTTTCTCTACAGCGCAACCCGATTGTTTTGCTTCTTGAATTAAATCAATGTATTGCTGCCTATGGTCAAGCTCTGTTAATCGTCCCCTGAGTCCTCCCCGAATAAGGACACAGACGTTATCGTAAAGGTTGCCGAAGCAAACGTGTCATCATCCTAAATCGGGTTGGCATTGAGCATAAACCTGCGATTGTTGACATTAAAACACGGTTTGGTGATTGGGAAGTGGATACTGTACTTGGCAAGCATGGCACGGGGGCAATCGTTAGTTTGGTCGAACGTACAAGTAAGTTTTACCTGATACGCAAAGTTCCAGCAAAAAGTGCAGCGCAAGTGAGCAGAGCGATGAGAGGCATGCTGTGGCGCTATCGACGTCATGTTCATACGATAACCGCAGATAATGGGAGTGAGTTTTGCGAGCATGAATATGTCTCAGATAAGCTAAAAACCGATATCTATTTTGCTAACCCCTACTCCTCATGGGAGAGAGGGTTGAATGAAAACTTTAATGGTCTGCTGCGTCAATATATTTGCAAAGGAACAGATTTACGAACGGTGACAGATAAGCAAATTGCGCATATAGAGCGGGCGATCAATGCGAGGCCGAGAAAATGTATAGGGTTTAGGCAACCTGTGGTGATATTCAATGAATTACGCAAAGCAGCCTAATTTAGCGAGTGGTGCACTTCGGACTTGAATTCGCGGGTAGCAATGAAGAGAAATAAAACAAAGATAAAAGATAGATATGCTAAGAAAAAACAAAGTTGATCATGAAAACCAAACCGCATTCTCGTGACCAATGAATACCATTTTTAAACGCCCACGGTCACCAAATGGTGATCGTCTGATCACAGGATCAAATAACAATACAATAGAAAAAGAAAATTAGGAGATAAGTAATTGAAATATGAGAAGAGAAATTGCAAACTGGCGGAGTGGACGGGACTCGAACCCGCGACCCCCGGCGTGACAGGCCGGTATTCTAACCAACTGAACTACCACTCCGCAGTGATAGATTTGCAAGATATCTTAAATGGCGGAGTGGACGGGACTCGAACCCGCGACCCCCGGCGTGACAGGCCGGTATTCTAACCAACTGAACTACCACTCCGCAGAGATATCTTAATGACATTATTTTACTCGTTTTAGTGTTGGCGGAGTGGACGGGACTCGAACCCGCGACCCCCGGCGTGACAGGCCGGTATTCTAACCAACTGAACTACCACTCCAGCGAGTAAACAAGCTGTCATAAAGCTTGAATATAGTTATGCGATACATTGGCGGAGTGGACGGGACTCGAACCCGCGACCCCCGGCGTGACAGGCCGGTATTCTAACCAACTGAACTACCACTCCACTGAGTATTCGCATTTTTTGCTTCGAAGTGTTGGCGGAGTGGACGGGACTCGAACCCGCGACCCCCGGCGTGACAGGCCGGTATTCTAACCAACTGAACTACCACTCCATAAGAAGCAAATGCACGTTTGTAATAAGTATTGGCGGAGTGGACGGGACTCGAACCCGCGACCCCCGGCGTGACAGGCCGGTATTCTAACCAACTGAACTACCACTCCAGCGCGACTTATTGATACCACGAAGAAATTTGGCGGAGTGGACGGGACTCGAACCCGCGACCCCCGGCGTGACAGGCCGGTATTCTAACCAACTGAACTACCACTCCGCGTCATATTCTTGCAGTGTTTGCTGTAAGGTGTGCTCCCTGACAGCGGCGTGAATAATACGAATGACCCCCTCATGAGTCAACCGTTTTTTGAAAAAAAACCGTGTTTTTTAGTTATCTTTCATTGAAAGGTTCAAAATATCACCTGATTTATCATTTTTTGAACCATTCCCTGCTGCGTTATTTTCAGATGCTCCTAAATCATCAAGATCAATGACTTCTTCGGTTTTCTTAAATGGATTCTTTGGCATTGGTACTTTTAGTCTAATTGGCTTTTTTTGCACCAGAATACGAATGGCTAACCAACCGAGCAATAATACAACTAAGTTACCAGCAACAATAATACTGACTAAAAGAGCTGTACTTATAGTCGGCTCTGGTTCTGGCTCAGGTTGTTTCACTGCTGGTAACGCAGCAGCTTCCAATTCAGGCACTTTTTCAATGGGTCTTTCAATTTCAAAATTGTAATTTGGCAACGTTGCCATAAACTCACGGCCATTGATATTTTCACCAAATACGGAGATTTCTACACTATAACGCCCCCAATCATAATTCTTGATTGGCAGCTGACGATAAAGCCGTTCTTCTGCATCTAAGGTAAACATCTGCTCTTCACCATTAGGGTAAAAGATTTTACCCTGTAGCAATATGGTCTCAGGTTTCACAACCGTGTCGTCTATCGTAATAGTAAGGCCATGTTCAAGCTCGTTTTCACCCGCTAGCATCAATTCAAAGTTGAATGGCGGCTCAGCGATAACAATAGGTGATTTGATCACTCTTCTTTTTAGAATGGGCGTTTCTATGAAAAATTCAGGCTGCCACTCTCCCGCAGGAAAGTTTAATTTAAACTCACCAGTAAAAATTCCATCCAAGGGTCTTTCATCAAACTCTCGGCCATCATCTTTAAAGTCGGTCACGCTTTGCGTACCTGCACCAAAGTTGGCATGTTCATCGTTATTGGTACTAGAGAACTCCACATACAAAGTCACGACATCCCGGAAGTAACCCACATCTATCTGTTTGCCATCATTAGTCACGCGCCCTGTTACCTTCAGCACTTCACCACGGAATAATAGCGGGGGCAAAGCTTCAACTTCGAGTTCAATGTCACCAAGCACCATTATGCGGCTGTTTTTTTGGATCTGTCCGATGACTTGCCAAGGGCCTGGCGTTGGGTTCTTTAGAATGATCAAGTCATAACTGACTTCGTCATACCATCGTAGTGCATCATTATCCAGTGAACTGGTCGCATAATATTTACTACCATCAGGCTTCACAAGTACCACGGCGGGAGCGCCTGGGGCGCGAAAAAACAGTAAAGTGATCTCTTCAATATTATAATCAATACGAAAACGGTTATCTAAAAGAGGGATTTCATTTACCTTACCGTCCCGCTGCAACATCGTTATCTGTGGTGTTTGAGCGCCAACAACCGTACTTACTAGCAGTACAAACCCCAAGATAAGCTGTTTTAGATTCATGTATTAACCCTACATTGCGTTGATGGCCTGAGTGATCTTTTTTTGGGACCAAGCCCCTAGTTAAGCGTCTACTCCACCCCAACGATACCGATTATATTCATTATTGTTGCCACAGACTTTGTCCACAAGCTTTGTTTACAAGCTCTAAACGTTCTGTATGTGCTTGTTCTTCATCGGCAGAAGCACGTAAAACTTTAAGTGCAGGACGATTGCTGTCTAAACGAATAATGCCACCGGCTGAGTTAGCCTGATCACCTTTATTTTGATTTGCCAAATTCAGCTTTTTTTGGCCTCCCGTCATCGACAGGTAAACATCAGCAAGGATCTCGGAATCCAGCAAAGCGCCGTGCAGCGTACGCTTTGAGTTATCGATATCGTAGCGACGGCAAAGCGCATCTAGGCTGTTCTTCTGGCCCGGATGAAGATCCCTTGCCATCACCAAAGTATCTAGCACTTGACAATAGTCATGGGTTGCCGGAAAGCCTTGATTTAACTTAGCAAACTCGTGATCCATAAAGCCGACGTCGAACGGCGCGTTATGAATGACAAGCTCAGCTCCTTTAATATAGTCAAAAAACTCTTGCGCAATTTGATGGAAAAAAGGTTTATCACGTAAAAATTCGTTGGTGATACCGTGAACATCAATGGCTTCTTCTTCAATGTCGCGCTGAGGGTTGATATATACGTGGAAGTTATTCCCCGTTAGTCTGCGATTGACTAGCTCAACACAACCAATTTCAATGATCCTGTGCCCTGCTTTAGGATCAATACCTGTGGTTTCTGTATCCAGTACTATTTGCCGTGTGTGCATATCGTTGCTCGCTTAACTTTGCTATTATTTTGCCCTATTCGCACATTTTACATAAAAATAGGCAATTCAGTGCAAAAAACCGTAGAGATTTATACCGATGGCTCGTGTTTAGGCAATCCAGGTCCAGGTGGTTATGGTGTTTACCTTTCCTATCAAGGACATGAAAAAGAAATGAGTGCAGGGTATAAACTCACAACCAATAATAGAATGGAAATGCTTGCGGCTATTGTTGCACTCGAAACATTAAAGCGCCCCTGCGATATCATTCTGTATACCGACAGCCAATATGTTAAGCAAGGCATTGAGTCTTGGCTTGAAAACTGGAAAAAGCGCAATTGGAAAACCGCAGCCAAACAACCAGTAAAAAATGTCGATTTATGGCAAAGACTGGACGCTGCCACCAGCCGACATACGATCCAATGGCGCTGGGTAAAAGGCCACGCTGGAAATAAATACAATGAGCTTGTTGATGACTTAGCGCGTGAAGCGGCTTCAGGTTCAAACCTACTTGTAGATGAAGGCTACGAAGCCGGTATTTAATACGCCTCTAAAAGCAATGTTCCTGTACCTACTCCATCAATGGTTACCTCAAGTCACAAAGCTAATCTTTATCTTGACAGGTTTGCCTGAGTCCAGCCCCTTTCACAGCGGGTGTCCACTTAGGCTTTACATGCCACTTGGGTTTGATTGGAGTGAGCGGCATCACCCGCTTTCTTGCCACCAACATATACACGCTTCCCATCGGCTTTAAGTAATGACGACAAAAGCGGCGCCATGGCGCAAAACGAGAAAGCCTCGAGCCTCGCGCTAAAGACGCATAAATAAAGCGCTCGTCACCAACAATCTCAAACCCGAGTAAATCTAGCCAATCCTTCACCCGCGATGGAGTAAAGAAGCGCCCTGACCAAGGTAGTTTTTCTTTACTAAAGGGAAGCATTTGCGCCACACCACATAAACTAAACGGATTAAAACCTGAGATCACAATATAACCTCCAGGAATAAGCGTTCGGTGGGCTTCGCGTAGAATATGATGCGGATCAGAATGATATTCTAAGCACTGACTTAAAATACAAGCATCGACTGAGTTTTCGTAAAAAGGTAGCTCGTCAATTTCAGCAAATACTCCGACATGTTTGCCTTGTGGGGCAACACAAACTTGATGCTTAATCGGGCTGGCAGAGGTATTCATTTGACCGCTCAAACAGCCGAGTTTTAGCATGTGGTAACCAAACATTCTTGGTAGCCATTCATCCAGTCGTTTTTGGATCCCCACCTTTAAATATTCACCGTGAGGAAAGTCTTGCCACTCATCAGGTTTGGGTCCTTGTAAAAAACTTAACGCTGGTTTCATTTACTAAGCTCGTTATACTGGTGTTATTAATCACTTTATAGAGCATTGCGTTATGGTGCAAGTCGATGCAATCAAAGCATTTGATGACAATTATATCTGGGTGATAAAAGACCCTCGACGTTCAAACTGTTGGGTGGTTGACCCAGGTGACGAACAACCTGTTTTAGATTACCTCGCCAAGTTTGATTTAACACTCCAAGGCATATTAGTCACCCATCATCATTGGGATCATACTGATGGCATTGCCCCGCTTTTATCACATTTTCCCAGCTTAACAGTCTACGGGCCTAAAAATGGTAAATATAAAGGCATTACTCATGGCCTTAGTGAACACGATAAGATCACACTTTTTGATACCACGCTGAACATTATTGCCACCCCAGGTCACACCTTAGACCATATCTGTTATGTAAATGATGAACTGGCTTTTACGGGTGATACATTATTCAATGCTGGCTGCGGCAGACTTTTTGAGGGAACACCTAGCCAAATGTGGCACTCCTTTGAAAAGCTACTCACCCTACCTGACACATGTAAAGTGTATTGCACGCACGAGTACACGCTCGCGAATCTTGCTTTTGCTGAGGCCGTTGAGCCCGCTAACCAAGCACTAACCCAGTATCACCAACAAGCAAAGTCATTACGTGCCAATAACGAGCGCACAGTACCGACGACAATTGAACAGCAAAAAGCAATCAATCCTTTTGTACGTGCCGCAAATGAAGCCATTCTCACCCATGTTCCAACGCAATTTATCGCGTCAGAAAATACACCTGAAGCTCGCTTTAGTGCACTGAGAAAATGGAAGGATAACTTCTAAAATATTCAATAGTGACCTAATGTAACGCCAAAATGACGCTTTTGGCGTACTTACATGGGAAGTATTGAATAAATTATCCATTTTCTTTGCAATACCGCCAAAGATAAGCATTTCTAACGATTTTTAGGAAGTCGAAATAAAATAATAAAGAAGCTTTAAATGCTGATACAAACTCGGTAATATTGCCGAGTTTTTGTCCGAACCCCCAAGCAAAAGAACGCATTTATGAAAAAGCTCGCCTTTATTATTGCATCAACAGCAATATTAAGTGGTTGTGAAATCACACAAGAAACCCCATTGGAAACTGCAACTGAACAAGTGAAGCAGGCCAACTTAGATCACGCGAGCCCTTATGATATCTCTCAAACACTCAGTACCTCATGGCAAGATGAAGATGAAGAGGCTGTGCCTGTATTTGACGACGTATGGGAGCGGATCCGTTATCAGTTATCTATCGAAGTGCCACAAAATAGACCTGTGGTCGCCGAGCGTAATTACTATCAACGTCACCAAGCCTATTTAGACCGTATCGCAAAACGTGCAGAACCTTACCTCTACTACATTGTTGAAGAAGTAGAAAAGCGCAATATGCCGGTAGAAATCGCGTTGTTACCTATTGTGGAAAGCGCATTCGATCCATTTGGCTATTCACACCGTACCGCTTCCGGTATTTGGCAATTTATGCCTCAAACCGGTGAACGCTTTAACCTCAAACAAAATTGGTGGTATGACGGCCGTCGCGATATTATTGCATCAACGCAGGCTGCATTAGATTACCTCACCTATCTCCATAAAACACTGGAAGGCGATTGGTTAAACGCAATTGCCGCTTACAATTCAGGTGAAGGTCGATTGCTCAGAGCAATCCGAAAAAATCGTAAAAAGCATTTGCCTACCGATTTTTGGTCTCTCGATTTACCTCGCGAAACCACCGCGTATGTGCCTAAATTACTTGCCTTATCCGACCTCTTAAAACGCTCAGATGAGTTTAAGGTCGCGTGGCAACCTATAATCAATGCCCAAGTTGTTGATACCGTTGAGGTAGGGTCACAAATTGATTTAGCGCTTGCCGCTGAAATGGCCGATATTTCTTTAACTGAACTCTATCGCTTAAATCCAGGTTTTAATCGTTGGGCCACCGATCCAGATGGCCCACACCAGTTATTATTACCCATGGAAAAAGTTGACGCTTTTCAAGAGAAATTAGCTAAAACTGAAGTAAAAGATCGACTTCGTTGGCAATATTATACAGTGCAAAAAGGAGATAGCCTGTCGGTCGTTGCGACTAAGTTTAATACTAGTATCGGCGCCATTCGCTCACTCAATAGCATCGATGGCAATATGATCCGTGTTGGCCAGAAGTTATTGGTGCCACTCAGTGATGGCGAATTGCAAAGTGAGCATTTACCACCAGAAGTGCGCCTTGCCGCCAACAAAGTAACTAAGAAAAAACTCAGCCACACAGTAAAATCAGGTGATACATTGTGGGATATCAGCCGCGAATATGATGTTACCGTTAAGCAATTAGCTAGCTGGAATAAGTTAAAAACCAATGCCGTTTTGCGCCTTGGACAAAAGCTTACTGTCTTTAAAGATGAAAAAGCAGCAAATCAAACCGTCCTCGTCAACACCGAGCGCACAATCACTTACAAAGTGCGTAAAGGCGACTCATTGGCACGTATCGCCACTAAGTTTAACGTCAGCGTGAATGAAATCGTCAAATGGAACAACCTGACTGGACAGAAGTACCTCCAGCCTGGTCAAAAGTTAAAACTGAAAGTTCAGACTAAACGTGTTTAGCGCTAAGAAATAAAGTTTAAAAATAAAAATCCAATATCAGTGATGATATTGGATTTTTACATATTAAAGCAGCACTTTTGACTCACTTTTCCTTAAAAATTACGACAGTACTATCGTTTAAATACACAGTGTTTCAACGTCGCTTACAGCTGATTTAAACCCAAAAATTTGGTTAGACTTCAATGCTGATTAGTATTATCTAAAGAAAATTTCATAAAGAACTGATATCGTTAGTACATTATTGGCGTACCACCAATCCTCCTGCAAATTCTCGATGCGTTATCCGCGTCTCGATAATCACTAAAAGAGTCAGCCCATAACAACTCACCATTTTTGTAACATTCAAGGTAAATTTCTTCGAATGCGGTAGTATTAGACGACATTGCGGTGGCGAAAATAGCAGATACAGCAAATAGAATCGGTTTAATCATTATTTTTCCTTTTCATTATTTTGAACTTTATAATATCGGTCACTTTTCATACAACCAAGACCAATGTCACACAACGTAACCGAAATGTAAATATTTATATTTTCCGTTACTATGATTATGCTGATGAGTTTGCTATTTGAGCTGGCAACGCGGCCTATTAAGCCGCGTAAATTGAAAGGTAATGCTTGAACAGAAGATAAAACCTAAAGGTTTTTTGCCAATGATTGAAGCCAAGCCTCTGCCGGCTCCCAAGGCTCAAAATATTCACAGGCATCGATGTCTAGACGCGGTTGTGCTCGAGTGGCGTTCAACTCTTCAATCAGGGCATCAATTTGCTTTCCAGCACCACAATAAGTATCGCCATAACTAGAATCCCCCAATGCGATGACCGCTACTTTCTTGCCCGTTAGCATCGGAAATTCGCTTTGCATTTGCAAAAATAAAGGCAGCAAGTTATCGGGAATATCACCAGATCCGGTAGTAGAAGAAATAAATAAAATGTTTTCAGCTTGCGTTACATCAACGATGGAAGCAGGCTCAATAACACTTGCCTCATGACCCGATTTATTCAAAAACTCAGCACTGTCGTTTGCCAAGTTTTCAGCATTGCCGTACATACTTCCCACAAAAATGGAAACTTTTGCCATTATTTATAATCCTTCTCGTTGTCTGACCAGCCGAGCTGAGCGAAGACAGCCAATGCTTCTTCTCCCAAGTCCGCGGTAATTGAAATCGTCGTGTTGGTATAAGGATGTACAAATTCCAATTTAGTTGCAAATAACATCAACCGACGTAAGCCAAAATGATCGACAAAAAAGTGGTTGTGTTTATTATCACCGTGATTGACATCACCAATAATCGGATGTGCTAAATAGTTAAGGTGGCGCCTGATTTGGTGTTTTCTACCCGTTTTAGGAAAACACTCCACCAATGAGTAGCGAATACTTGGATACTTACCAAAAGGAATTGGCAAGCTACCCTGCAATAAACAATTTATCTGTGTTTGCGCCTCCTGCGGAGCTTTATCCTGACAGGCAAACTTATCAGCAATTTTATCAAGTTCTTCTTTGAGTGGTCTGTCGATGAATCTAGATTCCGGAGCAAATCCGCGAACAAGCGCTAAATAGCGTTTTTGAATATTACCGCTAATAAAGATTTCATTCATGTCTCGCGCGGCCTCAGAGCTTAGCGCAAACAGTAGCACGCCTGACGTTGGCCTATCTAAACGGTGAACGGGGAAAACATGTTGACCAAGTTGATCACGTAGCATTTGCATCGCAAATTGTGTTTCTCGCTTATCCAAAAATGAGCGATGAACCAATAACCCTGACGGCTTATTTATCGCAACATAATGTGCATCTTGATATAAAATCTCAAGCATTACGCGCTCTTTGCAATTGTATTATCGAGGTTTTTTAAGCACTGATGCACCGCATTAAAATAAAGATGTTCACTCAGCACCATTTCAGCCATTGGCGCAATCGCCATATTTTCCGGTAATGCTTCACCACTTTCTACCATTGTTCGCATTTTGCCCAAGAATACAAATTGCAACCACTGCGCGAAGGTCATCGTATCGCAGCAAAATGGCTCCGTAGAGGTAAGTGCCTTAGCCGAAATTGGCTCGTCTTGCCAAAGACCCGTCGCCTTTAAACAAGTCTCAAGTTCGTCTAACTGAATCAATAATTCCGAGTTCATCGGTCCCGTCTCTTTCTCAATTTTTTACATTATAGCAATTTGCATTATTTAGGAGCTAGCCAATTCTCTCAAGTGCACCTTTTTCATAGGCTTATCAGCGCTCCCAAAAGTAGCTATAATTGCCGCTATTGAAAATATAAGTAACATATAGAGCATTCATGACAGCGCAAATTTCAACTTTAGGTGAATTACTAACAAACGCCGGAACGCAGTGGCGGGCCTATGATCTGGGTCGACGTATCACAAAAATAGATAAGAAGCAGTTTGCGCAAATCGAGAGTACTCAAGTCCCTTATCCTTACCCGCTTGGCGGCCATGCCATCATGGCGATCCAATTTTGGGATAATGAGGCGACCGCTGATCCTTATGTGTGGTTTTTAAAGTTTCCACTGGATGAGCAAAGCAAGCTCATTATCGCCAGCCGTGACCACTTTGCCTCCATGGTACTCGAAGCATTAGGTACTCAACTCACGGGCGAAGCCGCTCAAGGGAAACTTGATAACAACCCTTATGTCTTCACGCCAAACGCGAACAAACTCGCTGCATTCAATGCGCTATTAAAGCGTGAGCTTAATCGCCCGGCTTCTCAATATTACGAGCACGCCGAACTCTATTTTTCTGGCAAGCTTGGGTTTGAACGCTGGCAAGAAATAGCGCTACAAGGTATTGCAGACTTTGCCCTACGTCTAGACCATGGTCATAACGCGAGCAACCTGCAACAGGCGTGGTCTTTTTTGCCAGCAGAAGTTAAGACACCATTAGCCGCAATGCTTGAACACGTTACGGTCTCAACATCACAAACCGAAGACTTTTTAGCCGCTTTAAACCGCGCATGCCAACGGCAAAATAAGGACGCCGTAGTCACTAATTTGCGTGCGATGTCGGGAAGTCACGCGCTTGGTCTCATCGCCCATGCAGTAGACACCATTTTAGCATCCAAGTTGGGATCAGATGCAGATTGCTTACTCACTATTGCAGGGCGTGCTTGGGAGACACTAACCGACCAGCAAAGGCTTTTTATCTATATGGAAAAAGCCGCTGAGAATAATCAAATCGATGGACTTTTCGGCAGTATTTTCGCAGACTTAGTTGCAATACCTATGTTACGCCCACATGTTTTAGGGATTATTAGAGCAGAAAATCGCAGTGAAACTCTGTCTCGTGCAATTGGAAGGTTATTTTCTTAAATGACAACACTTTGGCTTTTTATCATCGTATCATCTGGTATCGCGCTATTTTGGTATAGTCGCCAGATCGCAGAAGCGGCAAATAGACATGCACAGCATCAAGCTGAAAGTTTGCAAGTGCAACTGTTAAGTGTTGCCTGTATTAAGCGCCGTTTTGGCGTATTAAAAGACGGCAAACTTGGAATAAAAAGCCAATTTATGTTTGAGTTTAGTTCAGATGGCGAGTCAGCCTATCAAGGTAAGCTTTACTTAGAAAATGAACGATTAGTCAAAAAAGAATTGCCCGCTTATAAAATCGCAAGTTAATCCGATGGGTGCGAAAGTAGGCACTTAAATTCATATAAATACAAGTGCCTGCTCTGAATTTATAATAGTACAACTATTTTAAACATACCCTTTGACGCTTGGCCCGTAGTCGTTTTCACCAACCTCGCTATCCATGGTGGTGAAATATATAATCACTAATAAGCCGACGATAGGTACAAAGCTCACTAGCAGCCACCAGCCCGAGCGTCCAGTGTCGTGAAGACGACGAATAGATACTGCAACTGTCGGTACTAGAACCACCAAATAATAGATACCTGTCAAAAACAGAGTTCCAAAAAGCCCGTCGACAATACCAATTGCAAAGCCTATCAACGCATTTATTAAGATAAACATCCAGTATTCTTTGCGTCTTGAACGTCCACTAAAATCGGAATATCTTTTTAATACTGTTAGATACCATTCCATTTCTTTTTCCTTAACTATTGCGCCAACATCGCGCACTAAAAAACAATACCAATTCGCTTAATTAAGTGATCTATTTTGAGGCGGGAGAATCTTAGCGATAACACCACTACCGCGTCCTGCTATCGCCAAGGTACCAACATCCATGCAGGCAAGGCAAGGCAAGGCAAGGCAAGGCAAGGCAAAAATTTTGCTATTTAGTTGTTCTAAATGAGAAATTTTTAACGCGGTTAGCGTCAGATTTGCTCCTTAAAATTGAGCAAGTATTAAGACTAATCAGTATAAGACTAAAATGAGAGTGGAATAATCTAGCAAGGAGATCGAAAGATAAGAATGAAACTGCAAGCGGAGAGTTTTGAGAACTTCAACTAAGTTACTAGGAAAATATACATCAAATTTACAACCGTCACAAAAAACTAAGGCGCTAGCCTATCTGCTGCGCCTCAATCCTGACGATTATCCCAAGAGGTATCCAATTCCTCTGCTTTACAACCCAAAAGCCATCCGCCAATTCTTCTTCCCCTGAACGGGTATGTACTCCGACCTACCCGAATCCCATCCTTGTGTCATCCATTAGCACTTCCAATGCATCTCCATTTCAGCCACCTTGGCCTCCTCTTCGCTTCCCGCGCTCCAATGCCACCTTGGCTCCGCTTCACATAATCCCTATGTGCTCCCTATACATTGTTACGTCCAGTGTAACCCATCCACTTCGCAATCATCCAGATTGCGCTCCCTCATCCTAGAGCCTTGCTCGTCCTTATCTGCTCTTCCTTGCTCCACTACGCTTCCCGCGCTCCTTGACACTCCATGTGTCTCCTTATCCCTAGTGAAGCTCCGCTTCACACTCGCTTCCTCGAGTTCCTCATCTTCCTTGCCCTATGCAATACATCCTTCTCTTGTTGTCAAATTCCTTATCCTTTGACGCTGAGCTCCTGCTCTTGTGTTTCCTTACATTGTTAAGTTTACGGGGATTGAGCACTTTTGTTAGATAGCTCCGAACAATCTTTTTGCTGTCATTTAAAAGAAAAACAAAGTAACTTCTTTAAAAACAGAAGGGTAACTAAAAATCACACTACAAATTCGGTACTACAAAGCGCCTTAACCCACATTCTCGTACGAGATCTCTTACATGGTAATTTCCATTGTTGCTATTTGCTCTTAAATAGTAATGTGCCCTCTACTGAGCTAAACGCCATCTTTTGCAGAACTTGATAACCGTGACCCGCAAAAAACTGCGCTTGTTCTAGCTTAGTAATAAATACTGCCATCCCTTTCGTTTCTTCACTTTGTGCAATTAAATCATCCAACGCAGTGAGTAAATAGTGGCCATAGCCAAGCCCTTGAACATGTGGGTCAACAGCAATTAGAGATAAAAAGTGACACGGCTCTTGCGTTTGCAACGCTTGTCTAATCGACTTTTCTTTATCGATAAGCTGCTGCGTTTGCAAATATCCCGCACTCATCATGAGTCGTAATCGCCAATGCCACTGCCGATTTGCGTCCAATTCATCGCCATTTGCAATAACGCAAGCTACCGCGACCAATCTATCTTGATGATATAACCCCACCATCGGCTGCCCCGTTCGACCAAATGCCGACAGCTCTTCTCGTATTAAGGCTCTGAGTTTTTTTTCAAAAATTGCTTCTTGTTTTGCCTCCAATACCTGCTTGAGTAACGGATCATCATGGTAAGCCTGATACAACACACTCGCGGCTACGTTGATATCTTCTGGATTTAAATATCTAACGATTAATTCATGTTGAGAAGTTTCTACTGACATCATGGTTCCTTATTGTTATTGCCCCAAGCTTCTGATAATCATGCCGAAATACTACTTAATATCAAAACCTCAGAATTTTTTCTGTGTACTTTAATAATGTACGGCTACTCGCTAGTGATAGATATTGATACAAGTCACAATTTATTCAGTCGTGGACAGGTATATTTATCCTCGCATTAGTCATTATGGTTTTTATCGATGATGACTTGCTAAAGGTTTTACAACCACCTTTACTATAGTTAGTGAGTAAAATTCAAGCAAACGAGGGAGAACGAAATGGATACTAGTCGCCACACTATGAGTACTTTATTTGCCCAACTTGGGCTCGACAACAATCCCAAGGCGATCGAAGGGTTTGTCAAACAACACCGCCTTCCTGACGATATGCTGTTAAGCCAAGCACCATTTTGGAATGAAGGGCAACGTCACTTTATTGAAGAATCGCTAAAAGAAGACGCCGATTGGAGTGAAATCATTGACGAACTAGATGCGATGTTAAGATAGCTAAAGCAATCGCTCCTTACGTAACTTGGTGCTATGATCCACTCCTATGATTAAGGCGTTTAGGAACCTCTATGCATCCTGCCGTTGCCAGAGCTATCAAAAAATTAGTCGATAGTGGGAAGACTCCAACTGTCGCGCTAACAAAAAGCAAATTAACTCAAAGCGTCGCAATGCCAGACGTTATCTCAGGCATTGCTGCGTACAAACAAGACCCTACCTGTATTGAGCACTATCAAGAGGTTGAAGAGGTCGTCAAAACAAGTTCACAAAGCCAATTAGATAGAATTGAAGCTAAGCTTGATAAGCTCATTGCCTTATTGGAGAAGTCGTAGTGTTTGTTGTCGACTTAACTTTTGATTGCTATGAGGAAACCACCTTAGATGCTGCCGAGCAGGCCATTAACCGGGTGGTCAATGCGCTTCGCTTTAATGGTCAAATCATTGGTGACGAATTTCCAACTGTACTTAAAGATGGCTATTTCGTCACTCGTGTGATGTGTCCAGAAGAAGACGCTTTGCATCCATTAAACCATAGTCCTTTTGTGAAGTTTGCGATTGACCAGCTACAGCAATCAGGCTTGCTTGCACCTAAGGTTAAAGTTTTTGGGCAAGATATACATGCCAACAGCGCTGATGCCTGTCATGAGCCGTCAAGCTACATTCTCTACACCACATACGTACACACTTGTAGTCCACTGTATTGTGGCGACGACTTTTTACCAGTGCCTTTATATAAAATCCCTGCTATTGCCAATGGTGATTACAAAACACTGATCAAATGGAAAGAAGATTGGCAAGCCTGCGATCAAATACAGATCAATGGTGCGACTCGCTGCGAATTTGCTGCACTGGAGGAAATTTCCAGTACGGGTAGTGATTTGTTTAGACGTGGCATGGATTTGAGCAAACGTATTCACTATCTCACGAAAAAACCGGTTTACTATTATCTGTATCGTGTTGGCGGCGAAAACCTCGCCGCAGAAAAAGCAAGAAAATGCCCAAGCTGTCAGGGAGACTGGTTACTCGAGGAGCCTTGGTTCGGCCTTTTCGACTTTCGCTGCGAAACTTGCCAATTGGTCTCGAATATTTCGTGGGACTTTCAATAAGGAGCGCAAGCTCCTTGATACCAACTAGCTATATTGGATAGTTGACTGTCAGTTTTTCCACAAACTCCGCGATAGAATCAGCCAAAACATGATGCTGTTTCTTACCGACAAACTCTAACCCAACTTGACCCGTAGCGACATCGACCGACACCAATAAGTCGTCTGCTTCTGTTAAGCCAATAAATACGGTTTCAGGTTGTTTGAGCCTGCGCTTCATTAAAATATGGCCGGTGATATTTTGCTGCAAGCGCTCGAAGTCATCTTCGTTCCATGCTTGCAGTAGCTCAATGTGCTTACCCTCAATAAATGCCACGATATTGCCAGCAAAGAAATCACCATACAGTCCGTTCAATCCTTCAGGAAATTGCGTTTCCAACGCTCTGGCTAAATCATTTAGATGTCCCGCTGGCGAGCGCGCTACCGCTAGCCATTTTATCTCGTTAAGCTTGTTCGGTTCACCCTGCTCACATGGGCTAGGCCAACTTTCATCATGCTCGGTACTCGGTAAATCTTTGAAGGTCTGTTGATGATAGTCTACATAGGCTTGATGCAAGCGCGCCATATTTACGGGCTGAGTCATATATAAAGCTCTCTTTATTTTTCTCACCACGGGCTGAATACTTGTTTCGTGTAATTAAGCAAATTGCTATTAATCCCGAGGTGAACATTCGTTATAATGACCGCATTGTAACGAGATTTGAATTAACATGACAGACTACAGTAACTCGCCAGAGCTGCAATCTTCTGTGCTTGGTAAAACCACAGAATATGCCAGTGTTTATACTCCAAGCCTGCTGCACCCCATTGCACGTAAACTCAATCGTGACCAAATCAATGTTGATGAGTCCGCTTTACCATTCAAAGGTGAAGATACTTGGACAGGCTACGAATTGTCTTGGCTCAATAACAAAGGTAAGCCTCAAGTTGCGGTTGCCACTTTTGTGTTTCCTTGCCAAAGCTCGCATATCATTGAGTCAAAATCGTTCAAACTTTACTTGAATAGCTTTAACCAAAGTCGCTTTGATACGATGGAAACCGTGCGCCAAACGCTAGCTGCGGATCTTTCCACGGCATCAAATAGCCAAGTTAGCGTGACACTATTTGGCGCAGACGAATTCGATTGTATTCCTTTCTCGCGTCTCCCTGGTGAGTGTATCGACGAGCTGGATATTGAAGTTGATAGCTACACACCAAATAGTAACTTACTACAACTTGCCTCTGAGGATGTGGTCGACGAGACGCTTCACAGCCACTTACTCAAGTCAAATTGCTTGATCACCTCACAGCCAGACTGGGCAAGCGTGGTGATAAGTTACCGTGGTAAGCAAATCGACCGAGAAGCGCTGCTTAAGTACCTAATCTCATTCCGTGACCACAACGAGTTCCATGAGCAATGTGTGGAGCGCATTTACTGCGAGCTTTGGCGCACCTTTAACCCTGAAAAATTATCGGTTTATGCACGCTATACTCGCCGTGGCGGGTTAGATATCAATCCATATCGTTCGAGTGAACAAGATCAGACTCCGTATACGGTAAGAACTAACCGACAGTAAAACGTAAAAAAGCCATGTTCTCACATGGCTTGGCTTTTTATCACATCTAAGTATTGCTATTTAACCTGAGGTTTGGATAAGGAATGTTCCAACTCATTGTTGCTAAAGCAAAACTTAGTTTTTTCCTTGTCTAGCCAGAGAGTTTTAGGGAAAACACCGCTTCCGCGTCCTGCTCTCGCTAAGGTACCTACATCCTGTAGGCAAGGCGAA